>DBOI01000006.1:1582-12246 GCA_002299245.1 Hydrogenovibrio sp. UBA650 | reverse complement strand
CCAAGCCAAGCGCCACCTGCGGAAATTCAATGGTGTCCCAGGAGCACATTTTGAGCTATTCTTGAAGGAGTGTGAGTGGAGATTTAACAACAGTGACCCATCATCTCAGTTATTGCAGCTAAGACAATGGGTTAGAAAGCATCTGAACTAGTTATCTAGGACAGCCCCAAAAAGAAGACAGATGCCCCTTCACCCCATCCTGACGGACTAAAGCTAAGAGCAGCAATACTCATGAATAATAATTACAAATCCACAACAACACACTCCATGCCAAAGAAACAACAACCCTATACATATCAAATAGTTAACTTAAATATAACCAAATACTTATTTTTCAAAAAAAACACCCAAGAGCACCATATTCATGCACACAAGCCGCAAACATGGTGCACCAAAGCAAAAAGCATCTCGACTTCACACCTAAAAATACAATAATACGTTGATTTTAAATACTAAACAAAATACGGCATAGATAATTCTTACACCTACAGACCGAACAGTTTCAACGGAGAAATTAAAAATGAATACCAATATAGGTATACCTAACTTACTGTCTTTTTCAGGCAACATCAGAATCTTACACCTCACTTGGTTTGCTTTTTTTATGAGTTTTGTCGTCTGGCTTGGTCTTGGCCCGATGATGCCATTTATTCAAGAAGCGCTCGATCTAACAACGCAAGAAGCAAAAGTCTTACTTATCTTAAACGTGGCCATGACCATTCCTGCACGAATTGTCGTTGGGATGCTGGTGGATAAATTTGGTCCCAAAATACTCTATTCCGCCATACTTGTTCTTGGTGGTGCAATCAGTATCGCTTTTGCTTGGGCACAAACTTACGATGAACTCGCTCTCTTAAGATTCCTGTCCGGGTTTATCGGTGCAGGCTTTGTTGTTGGTATTCGTATGATTTCAGAGTGGTTCCCTGCTAAACAAACCGGTATTGCACAAGGAATTTACGGCGGCTGGGGTAACTTTGGTTCTGCCGGGGCGGCCATGACTCTACCGTTTATTGCTGTGTCTATCGGTGATGTCGATGGCTGGCGTTATGCAATTACTTTTGCCAGCTTAGCTGCTATTGCTTACGGCGTGATCTACTTCTTTAGTGTTTCAAATACACCTAAGGGTTCGACCTATTTCAAGCCTAATAAAACTGGCGCGCTTGAAGTCACCTCTAAAGGTGACCTACTCCTATATATGCTAATGAACATCCCGCTGTACTTTGCATTAGCCGTTTTAACGTGGAAGCTTTCACCTGAAAATATGAGCCTATTGAGTTCTGGTGCAACCAACATTGCTTATGCATCACTGGTGATCATTTTCTTATTCCAGACCTGGAGAATATGGCAAGTTAATAAGCATATTTTCAAAGAACCTGTACCGACTATGCACCGTTATAAATTTAAACAGGTCGCTATTCTGGACTGGGCATACCTTGTAACCTTTGGAACCGAGCTTGCAGTCGTATCCATGCTGGCGATGTTTTATGTCTCTTGGTTTGATGTTCCAAAGGTAACCGCCGCTCTTTTAGCCGGTATCTACCCTTTTATCAACTTGGTGGCTCGACCTGGTGGAGGTCTGATTTCTGACCTGTTTGGCCGCAAGAAAACCTTGATTGTTATTTTTGCCGGCATCAGCTTAAGCTTTATTGTGCTTGGCTTTGTCGATAAAGACTGGTCTATCTGGCTAGTAGTGGCTATTACGGTCATTGCGGGGATTTTCTCAAAAGCCGGTTCTGGTGCGGTTTATGCAATGGTGCCTTTGGTACAACGCCGACTCACAGGGCAAATTGCCGGCATGGCAGGTGCATTTGGTAATGTGGGGGCAGTGTTATTCTTAACCGCAAACTCCATGTTTGATTACGACCAATTCTTTATGATTATTGGTATCGTTGCTCTATTTGTATTCTTATTGATCGTGTTCTTCCTTGAGGAGCCAAGCGGACAGATGACAGAGGTCATGCCTGATGGAACTGTTCAAATGATCGATGTGAAATAACCCTCTCTATTTACCTATAATAAAAGCCAGATGATCAGATCACTGGCTTTTTTACTTTGAGGCAAACCTAAAACATGTCAAACACACTCCAAGTTTCAATCGGCTTCAAAAGCACTGCCGGCGTTAAGCCAGAAAACCAAGACTCTGTTAACTATGCAATCCCAACTGGCAAACAGCTTGAATTAAAAGGTATTTCAGCAGTAATTGCCGACGGAGTTTCAAGCAGTGAAGCCGCCAAACAAGCAAGCTCAACAGCCGTAAAGTCATTTCTCCAAGACTTTTACTCAACACCGGACACTTGGAGTACCAAGCAAGCTTGTCAGCAAGTTGTCAGCTCCATCAACTCTTGGCTCTACCAACAAGGGACCAGTGAAGCCAATGAACTACGTGGCTGGGTAACAACCTTTGACAGCATCATTTTTAAATCCACTTCAGTATTTATCGTGCATGTTGGTGATGCGAGGATTTACCGCTATCGACAAGGAACATTAACCCAACTCACTAAAGACCACCAAACCTGGCTAAGCAAAGATCAAAGCTACTTAAGCAGAGCGTTAGGTATTGATACCGTGCTCCAAATTGACTTTAAGGTAGAGTCTGTAGAAGAAGATGATCTCTACTTAATGACAACAGACGGGGTTCATGAATTCTTAACCGAAGAAGAGATAATAAATGGTCTTTTGCTTCAGGCCGATGAAGAGCAGATCGCACAGTCTCTTGTGGATACGGCACTCAAAAACGGTTCTGATGATAATTTGACCGCCCAAGTCATTCGAGTAAAACAACTGCCTTCTGCCAGCAAGGAAGAGGTTTATCAAAAGCTCTCTGAACTGCCATTTCCACCAGAACTTGAACCTGGAATGAAACTCGATGGCTACGAGATTTTGCAAGTCATCAACCTCTCATCCAGAAGCCAGATATACTTAGCAAAAGATATGGAAACCGGGCACGAAGTCGCGCTTAAAACCCCTTCGGCTAATTATTCAGATGACCCCTGGTATCTTGATGGCTTTGTTCGAGAAGAGTGGATTGGACAGAGTTTAAAACACCCCGGTCTAATGAAAACCTTCCAGAGTAATCGCACCAAACAGTTTTTATATTTCACAACAGAGTACATAAAAGGCCAATCACTTAAACAGTGGATTCATGAACATCGGCACCCTCCTCTACAGGATGTCCGCGACATCATCAACCAAATTGCCTGCGCCCTAAGAGCACTGCATCGTCTGGGGATTATTCACCAAGACTTAAAGCCGGACAATATTATGATTGATGATAACAACCGCATAAAAATTATTGATTTTGGGGCGGTTCACGTAGCCAGCCTAGCTGAAACCGCATCCGTTATAGAAAGGCATCACCCAGAAGGCACACTGCACTATACCGCTCCAGAATACCTACTTGGAGAGAAAGGCTCAAACCGCTCCGACATTTTCTCTCTCGGGGTTATCGCCTACGAGATGTTAACCGGTGCACTGCCCTATAAAGAAAAGCAGATCAACCCGTTTAACTTAAAAAGCTACCATCACATGCAGTACATTCCTGCCAAGCATGCGCGTAAGGATATTCCTGACTGGCTGGATATGTCACTCAAAACGGCCTGTGAACCCAACCCGGAAAAACGCTACCCCCTGCTCTCCGAATTTACGGTTGACTTTACTAAACCAAAACCAGATATGATTAATAAAAACAGGCATCAACCCTTGCTAGAACGCAACCCAACAGCTTTTTGGAAAGGATTATCAGCCCTACTGTTTTTAATAGTGCTTATACAGTGGTGGTGGCTAACAAATTAAAGAAATTACGCTCTATAAAAATAGAGCTCTATCACCCCTGAGGAGAAGATAGCGATATCGAACCTAATCAGACTTCTTTTGGTATCAAAAACTGATCTTCACCCAATAAACAGTCTTCAAGATACCATGGACTTTGATGCTCCCCCTCCGGCTTAATATTGACCTGCGGAACCTTAACCCCCTTATTATGAATAGAACGCCTATAAACATCGGGCAAATAGCAAGATTTTGCCACCTCTTTAATGTCCATATCCCCAGAAATCTGGTTGAGATTGACCATTTGATTCAAAATCCATTCTGCATGTGACTGCCACGGGAAATTAGCATGATATTGAAATGGCAAAGTGAAGTTAGGCACAGATCGACATGTCTTACAAATAGGGTTGCAAACCTCGCCTTTTATAGCATTCTCAATACTGCTTTTAGGAGCGCCCACATAATGCGGCAAAGACAGGTACTCTATTAACAACGAGCGGTTTTCCTGCTGGTCAATCCACTCGCTGGCCTCATAGAGAGAAAGAATAAGCTTTTCGTGAACCTTCTGGTTTTGTTCTGCCCAATCAGCCCTAACCCCAAGCACTTTCTCCGGTGCATTATTCCAGATTTCATAACCGGTAATAACCGTTACGCCAACCTTGCTTTTAACAGCGTGAGTATTCCACGGTTCACCAACACAATACCCATCAATCATGCCCTCTTCCATAGCCTGTACAACATTAGAAGGAGGCACGACTAGAATTTCGACATCCTCATTTACGGCCAAACCACCCGATTTTAACCAGTGATTAAGCAGGTAATAATGCATAGAAAAAGGGAAAACCACAGCAAAACGGAGCTTACTCTTCTCTCCACTTTCCCTGTTTTCAACCACCTTTTTTAGAACCTGTGCACTGCGCTCTGGATACTGAATTAACTCAGGATCATAGGCATGCATCTGCTTAAAAAGGTCATTGGAAACACTAATCGCATTACCATTTAAACCAAAAGAGTAGGCGGTGACCAATGGTTTTTTTATAGAGTTAATGCCGAGTGTTGTAGCCATTAACATGGGAGCCAATAGGTGTGCGGCATCGTATTCACCAAAAACCAGTTTGTCGCGAATTGTTGACCACGAGGCTTCTTTATAAAGTTTTACATTTAAACCGTGTTGGTTAAAGAAGCCTTGTTCTTTAGCAACAATTAGCGGGGCGCAGTCGGTTAAAGGAACAAAGCCAATTTTGAGATTGTGATTCATGAATGCTTCCTTTACTGTGCTATAGATTCAACTCTAGGACGCTGATAATGTTTTCAGAAATTTCGGTTACGGTTTTATTCTGTTCCATAGACATTTTGATAATTGCCTGGTGAGCTTCCTCTTCAGATGCTCCCTTGTGTTTAATAAGTAGAGATTTTGCTTTCTGGAGTAGTTTGTTTTTTTGCAACTCGGTTTTGACTTCTACGAGTTCACTTCTTAAGGCCTGGTATTCCCTGAAGCGGGCAATGGCAACTTTCATGATTGAACGCACTCGCTCTGGGTCAGTGTTGCGAGCAACATAGCCGCTGACTCCAGAGCTAATTGCTTCACGTACAATGACGTCACTGTCGTCTTCAGCAAACATGACTACGGGCAAAGGGTTGTGCTCACTGAGTAAAGACATACTCTCCAACATATCTCGGTTTGGACTGTCGGTGTCTATGACGACCAGATCTGGAGTGTGTCTTGAAATATTTGCCAATAGATTTGGCCCTGGCTGAACCCTGGCTATTACTTCGTAACCCTGGTCTTTTAAAGCCTGACTCAGTAGTGCTGACCTTGCACTGTCTGTATCTACCAGCAGAACTCTGAATGTCTCATTCATTGGGTTCACTGTGATTATTCCCACCTAATTTTTTTATGTAGGTATAACAGAAAAGAGGCCAGGAGGTTTTTTTCTTTTTAAAACAGTAAGATACCTGTTTTTTATGGTGTGGATTAGAGGTCAGATCTGCATGCTTGTGCACTTTTAAGGTGCATTAATGCGTCTTTTAACTGTTTTTGAATACCCTGAGCATTATTCGCCAGCTTATTTCTCTGGTGTCGCTATTACCCCAGAGTTCAGTAAGTTGAGCTTCAATCTGGTCAATAGGATTTCTTTTATGCTGTTTTTTGTATTTCGAGACAGCCGACCAGGTATTCAGGTATTGAATAAGATGTTGTAATGTCCAATTGGCATGCATCATAAATTCGGGAGTTTTGATTTCAGGAAAAGGTAGTTCAATTTTGGCATAGCCGTTTTCTACCATCTGTCTCTCTTCTGGCCAGTATTGGCCAATTTCATCGAAATAGAACTCGGTAATAAGTTTATCGATTTCCGGCGAAATCGACAGGCGTTTATAACACCATACCGCCAAAACACCATTGGTTTTTAGAACACGTTTGCACTCAGTTGCAAAGGCCTGTAAATCAAACCAGTGTAGTGCTTGAGCAACCGTGATAAGGTCAATAGACTGGCTTTTCAGGCCTGAATTCTCAGCTGATGCTAAAGCGTATTGAATATTAGGATGTTGGCAAGCCTGGTCTAATTGGTTTTGGCTGGCATCACTGGCATAAACCTTACTATAGTGGCCTGCTAATTCCATTGCAGCCTGTCCATTTCCAGTCGCGCAGTCCCAGGCTAACTCATGGCTTTGAGTTAAGCTGCTTAGATAGTCAAAGAGTTCGGTTGGGTAGTGTGGTCGGCTCTGAGAGTAGTTGTTACTAACCCCAGAAAAATGGTCTTTAAATTCTGGTTCTGCCATTTTTTGTGCTCTCTAACGATGATCTATCTGAAGCTACGTATTAAAAACCTCACAAACAGGAAAATCGCAGAGGCCAGCCAGATATAAACAAACCACTTGGCAAAGTGATAAAAAGAGCTGAATTGTTGTTCCATATGCGATAGGCCTTCTACACTGAGTTGGCCATTTTCAGCGGTGGAAAGGGCAAACAGAGCCATGATCAAAAAGCTGGCGGCGATCAGCGCGCCCAAGTATAGAAATATCTTTTGAAAAATATCCATTAAGAAGATCCTGTTATCGAGTTGTATCTAAATAATAATGAGCCTTCAGGCCAATCAATTATGTTTGGTTATTTTAGTACTGGTTGCCATCTCAAAAAAAATAATTTCTCTCTTAGAGAATAATTCTCTATATTAGAGCTATTGATAATTCCGTTTGTCCATCGGTAAGGATACCATTATGAATTCAACTCTCGCGCGAAGACTTGAAGCTCGCAGTCAGAATCAGCAAGAGAATCAGCTTGAACAGGTTGAAAGCCTTCAGGTCCAAAGAGGCATTGATAGTTTTAACAATATTATTTCAGTTAGAGATCGGCTTAACCGCAGAGTTGCCAAGCGACTAACTTTTATGACTCGGTTTACCATGATTGCTCTCGGAGCATTAATGGTGGCGTTTATGTTGTTTATGTACATTATGTCTTCCAAGGTTGCCGAGCTAGCGACGCATATCGAGGGAATCCAAACAAATTACACCACGGTTTCTGGAAATATCGAAAACATGAACTATAGCATTGCGACTGTGAGCACTAATGTTAGTCATATCAAACAGATTACTCCCAACCTAAAAAATATTGATAAAACTACCAAAATTCTGACGGCAAATATGGCCAAGTTAGATCATAATTTAGCGACTTTAACTACAAGTTTATATGGTATTCAGAGCTCAACAAAAGAGCTTGATAAATCTTTTGGCGAGATGCAATTTTCTGTTTATCAAATGGGAATGGATGTCCGAGAAGTCTCTAAACCAGTTCGTCTGTTTAATAATATGATGGGTAGGTAGCTATGGGTTCAAATCAGCTTATTGTCAAAGATTTTTTGTCAAACATGGAGGCAACCGAGCAAGAATTAGTAAAAAGTCTTGATGCTTCGAATAAGCGATACAGGGTGACAACTATTGTTATTTACGCTGTGATAGTGGTTCTGTTTATCTCAATTATGCTGAGCTTAATGTTCATCTATAACTTTAATAACAGTGTTACCAGAATTGTTGATTCAGTAGATACTTTGAATACTGAGATTGCAGCCACTGAGTCGAATACTACTCAAATTAAGTTGAACTTACTGGCGGTTTCTGAGGATACTGAATCGATAAAGTCTTTTGCCGACTCTACCGCTTCGATTAACGAGAATATTTCTTTGATGAATGATTCCTTCAAAGGCATTGAACACAACTCAATCAGTATGGGACAGAGCTCACAAGTGGTTGATGAAAAGTTAAAAACTATGAACCAGAGATTTACCAATGTTAATCAAAATATGCGGGGCATCGTCTACAACCTTAAACAAGTTTCTAAAAACGTGCCCTAGAGCATAATTTATCTATCTGAACTGAATTGTTGGCGCAAAGCCTTGCGTTCTGAGGGGGATAAATTATGCCATTTTTTCCTTAAGGCTCTGCGCTCCTCAATGGGTAAGCTGCGGAATTTTTCAATGCGTTTTTTCAGTCGTTTTCGCTGTTCAGGCGTTAAGTCTTTGAGTCGTTGATGACGTTTCCGCAATCTCTGCTTTTGTTCCGGATTTAGAGATTTCCAGTATTTGAAACGCTTTTTCAATCGTGCACGTTTTTCAGGTGAGAGTTTGTCCCATCTTTGCACGCCCTTCAGTAGTTTAGCCTGCTTGTCAGCTGGTAGCTCGTCCCATTTATCAGCCATGGGTTTAAGAATACGTTGTTGTTTTTCGCTAAGTTCTTGCCAGGAAAGACTATCTTCTGCAATTACCAAACTGCTGAAACTTAGCAATGTTATATAGAGGATCTGTTTAATCATATTCGTTAACCTCAAATTGATCATCTAGGTTGGCTTTATTTTTTACACCGTCGTCTGAATCATCGGTTGTTTGGTGGTTGTTTTGCTCTGCTGTAAGCTGGCTCCATAAGTCTTCATCACTGCCAAACTCTGCTAAGAATTCAAGCATAGCCATAGAGGGGGCTTCATCTGCAGCATGAGAATGACTCAAAGGCCATAAAAGACCGACAATCACAACTCCAAATAACTTTTTATCCAGCATTTTGAGTTCTCGTTTCCAACCAGTAATAGAATTCAAGTTCTTCCATCTCTTCCAGTTCAGGTATGGCTGTAATAATTTCCAAATCTTCAGCGTTGTCTAATAGGCTCACAGGAAACTCATCGATTGAATTGTGCTGTTGATGGTTTAGATTTAAAAATAGACCTAGTGCAACAATGCTTGCAAAAGCGGTACCGGCAAGCGGTAACCAGTTTTTATTGTTTGATTTACTCTGCAAAGCTTTATATCGAGCCTGGCTGAGTTTAGAACGGGTTTCGCCGTCAAGTGACTCAACGCTCTGATTCAAACTCTGTTTGATTTGCAAAAGTATTTTATGCTCTTGTTGATTGTTGTTCATGGTCGAAAATCCTCCAACTGACTTTGCAGTGTTTTGTTGGCTCTAGAGTAGTGGGTTTTGACACTGCCTTCTGAGCAGCTCATCGCTTCTGCGGTTTGTTTGACACTCAATCCTTCCCAAGTTCGCAACAGGAAGGCTTGTTGCTGCCTTAGAGGTAGTGCTTTTAAGGCAACTTCCAATGCTTGGTGAAAGTCTGATGCCTCTGATAAGGCTTCAGGCCCCAAAGCAGGTCGGTCAGGGTATTGAGATATCGGGTCTCCATCTTCATCGCCGTTGTCGTTAGCAAATCCAAACCATCCCTTGAAGCGATTGCGAACCGCTTGATAGCGATACCAGTCTTTTATTTTTGACTGCAAAATTCGATGAAATAGCGGAGCCCACTCGGCAGCGGGTTTATCAGAATAGTTCTGAACCAACTTGATCATCGCTTCTTGCACCAGTTCTAAAGCTTCCTCTTTATCACTGGTGGCAAGTTCAGCAATTCTAAAGGCACGGCCTTCGATTCCTTTAAGAAACTGATCCATACTGGCTGAATCTCGCAAAACGTGCCTCGTTGAACTGTGAAATATAGAGCTATACTGCAATAAATCTGTGCTCATTTTCAATGATTTCTTTTATCTAAACGGTGATTAATGCGCTCACCTTTTCGATCGAGCTTGCGATCAAACTGTTCGCCTTTGCGGTCATAGTAAGCGTCAATACGGTCACCTTCACGGTTTAGTTTGCTGGCCAGCTTGTAGCGGCCATTGTCTCTGGCAATTTCGGCCTTGTGATCATAGTGACGCTCAATTTTATCGCCCTTATTATCAAGATGAACTTCTATTCGATCGCCTTTTTTATCCAGATGGCGTTCTATCCTGTCTCCGGCATCGGCCATTGCATTTACAGGAAGGGCGATAACTAGACTAAAAAAAGCTGTGGTTAAGAGTTTCATGGTTGTTCTCCAGTTGTTTTCGAATATTTGATTTAGTTTTAGAATCAATTTTTCGAGCGCTCACTACCAATAACGCTTTAAACCGGAAAGGGTTTACAAAGAGAATATTTTTTACAGGCCTGTGGTTTTTTGGCTTGCGATTACTTGAACTAAGTTTTAAAAACGAACCTGAAAAATATTACCTTCAGGGTCATGACCATCACACACCTTGTAGCCATGGAATTGCCATGGCTTTTCTTTATAGACTGAACCATTGAGCTGGCTAACTTTGTCTCTAAAATCGGAAATATTTTGATCTATAAAGAAAGTCGGTTTAATGGGCGTTGTTTCTCTTGGTTTTAAAGTTTCAGAGGTTGCGGCTTGAAACTCTTCTGGCGATTGAAGAATAATCAGTTCGGTGCTGTCTTTCAACAGGCGGCTGTAAGTTGAGTCGTGGTCCAGAAGATCAAAATCAAAGGCCTGTTGATAGAAGTCGGTTAAGATTTGTTTGTTTAAAGCGTAAATCGTAATACCTAGTTTCATTCTCTGCTACCTATCCTTGAGTAATAACTTGAGTAAT
>DBOI01000006.1:0-1214 GCA_002299245.1 Hydrogenovibrio sp. UBA650 | reverse complement strand
TGAGTAATAACTTGAGTAATAAAAAGGCCGCTTAAGAGCGGCCTAAATAGTAAAAATTGCTGCGTTTTACTTAACTTGATCAGCGTATTTCATAATACGACCACTGTTCATTGCCAAAGAGCCATCTTCACTTTTTGACTCAGCCATGAAATCATCTTTATTCACAGCATTGCCTACCTGGATTACACCCCACATGCCCATTGAACGGTGAGGAACACAGTAGTATAGGTGAGCACCTTCCTCATTAAAGGTTACCTTGCCACCATCATAGCCAACTTCCCATTTGTTTCCATCTGGAGTCAATTCTGAAACTGCGTTGTGGCCAGCATCTGTGGCTTCAAATTGAACGGTGTCGCCTTTTTCAATTTTTATGTAACCAGGTTCAAAAACCATAATTCCATCTTCACCGTTGTTGAGCATTTTTACAACATGCACTTTTCCTGTTCCAGCAGGAGCTTCTGATTTCGGCATTTCCTGCTTAGCTTTATCAACCATTGCCGTCACTTCTTTTTTGGCATCATCTACCATGTTTGAAGTTTTATCCGCAATATCGGCAGCTTTATTTTTCAGCTCTTGCTGCATGTCTGGTTTTTCTTCAGGCTTCATTTCAGCCTTTGGTTCTGGCATAGGCTCAGGTTTTGGCTCCATTTTAGGAGCTTCTTTTACTTCAGGCATTTTTTCCGCTGGCATTGTTTCAGCAGGCTTGTCCATTACAGGTGCTTCATTAGAAGCTGGTTTGTCTTCACTACAGGCGCTTAACATAAGCACACTGGCAGCAAGCAGAGCGGTCAGTTTTAATTTCATGATGTATCCCTATCTCAATTATTCAGTTGATTGGTGCTGCTAAGAAAGCGGCAAATGATTAGTTCAATTTTGATTATACATAGAAAAACGTACTCTGGAAGGGCTAAAAGTTTAAAAAATGTTAAGAAATGATGACTTAGTCATCTTTTTAACTATGTTTGTTTAGGGTTTCTTGAATCGCTTTAATGGCGATTTCTGATTCAGTAACTTGTGGACAGTGACCACCATAAAGTAGCGCATTTTTTCTTATAGATTACTTATCTGACCAAACTGCAAACTCATTGCCACTTGGTTCACTGAAATGAAAACGACGACCGCCGGGAAAGGAAAAGGTCTCTTTAATAATTTTTCCATTGGCCTGTTTAATCTTCTCTTCTGTGCTTTCTAAATCTGCACTATAAAAAACGATT
>DBOI01000125.1:5201-7795 GCA_002299245.1 Hydrogenovibrio sp. UBA650 | reverse complement strand
GACGAAGGTCAGGCTCTCTGCTTTATGGCTGGTGCAAATTCAATCTTCTACGGTGATCGACTACTCACCACAGACAATCCTGAATCAGATCACGATCTGCAACTATTTGCCAAACTCGGCATTGAGATGGAACGTAACCATCAGGCTGAAGAGAAAGCCCAGCAGATGGCTGAACAGATAACGGAATTAACTGCCTAAAACCCGCTCTTATAAAAGCTTTTCAGCTAATATTCATAACATCAGAACACAGATGCAAAGCTGAACCCTGGAAAAACGGTGAACTTATAAAAAGGTGAACTTATATAGTAACCTTGATGCCCTGCACTCAATTTTTTCAAATTAGAATATAAAAACATATCGACTAAAGATCGCAACCGGGAAACTAACAAATGCCTCTCTTCCTGCAAAAACGAATAGCCATCCTGACACTTATGCTGATGTCAGCAAGTGTATTATCAGCAGAAAAACCCGTACAAGAATTGCCTAAATGGGAGTTTGGTCTAGGCCCATCTGTCTATCACTATCCGGATTATCCAGGTTCAAAAGAGACCAATAATCTGTTCCTGCCGTTTCCCTATATTAAATACCGGGGCGACAAGGTTACGGTTGATCGAGGAGAAATCAAAAGTGGTCTATTTGAAAGCGACAAACTAGAACTCGACATTAGCCTTTCAGGATCGATTCCGGTAAACAGCGAAGACAACAAAAAACGCCAAGGCATGTATGACCTTGATGCATCACTAGAGGTCGGCCCGGTATTGCGATACGAAATACTGAGACACGGTTTAAGTGATCTAAAACTGGAACTGCCAATAAGAAAAGTGCTGGCAACCGATTTTAAGTCGATCCGTGAAGAAGGCTGGGTTGCCAGTCCCGCACTAAGATATAACTACAGAAAAGGCATCTCATATACCCAAAGCCTAAAGCTGTCTTTCCAGGCTCAAGCGCAATTCGCCACAGAAAAATTTCATGACTATTTCTATCAGGTTGATCAAAAATATGCCACGCCAAACAGGCCTGAATATGACGCAAAAGGCGGTTTTTCAGGCATGAAATACTCAATTGGTATGGGCTGGCGCATTAACCAAATCTGGGTAGGCGGCTTTTACCGGATTATGGATTTATCCAATGCTAACTATATTGACAGTCCCTTAATTGAAACTAAGCAAGCCAATACATTTGCATTAGGGTTTACCTGGATATTTTACGAATCAGAACAGAAAGTCAGAGGTCTTGAATAAAACAGATCTTATCGTTCGAGTATCGATAAAAAATCATAATGTCTGACTAACGGCTTTAAGTCATCATTTATTTGGTAACATTATTCAATCTTATTCAAGCTTAAGTAATTCGTTTTGACAATCACTAACCGTTTTACCCCAATACTCGACCAACGCAAGCAGGAATCTCTATACCGAACACGGCCGCTTGCGTTCACTCCACAGCAAGCTGAAATGCAAATTAACGGCCTGCAATTCATCAATTTTTCATCCAATGACTATCTAGGTTTAGCCAACCATCCCTCTATTAAACAGGCTGTAATTGAATCTCTGCAATCCGACCAAACCAGTTACGGCGCGGGGGCAGCTCACTTGGTTACAGGTCATCACCTCGAGCATCACCTGGCTGAAGATGAAATTGCAGACTGGTTAGGGTTTGAAGGCGCTCTACTTTTCTCAACAGGCTATATGGCCAACCTCGCAGTGCAACAGGCTCTAATGCAAAAAGGCGATGTCATATTAGCCGACAAACTTAATCACGCTTCGCTGATTGATGGCGCCAAACTATCGGATGCCGATTTAAAACGTTACCCGCACTTGGATATGCAAGCCTTAGAAAGGCGTTTACAACAGACACAACAACAAAATTCACAGGCCATGATTGTGAGTGACGGCGTATTCAGTATGGATGGTGACATTACCCCGCTTGCTGAAATGCAGGCGCTCGCCAAAAAATACCAGGCCTGGCTGTTTATTGACGACGCTCATGGTATCGGTACCTTGGGAGAAAACGGCAAAGGTTGTTTTGAACATTTCGGCTTAGAGCCAGATGAAAACACAATTGTTGTCGGTACGCTTGGTAAAGCATTTGGCACCTCAGGCGCATTTGTAGCTGGTAGTGAAACGGCAATTGAAACACTGATTCAATTTGGCAGGCCCTATATTTACACCACCGCCATGCCACAAATCAATGCAGTGGCAATTCGGCAAGCCTTAAAACTGGTTCAACAGGCCAAGGCTTCACGTGAAACCCTTAAACAGAATATCGAACAATTCAAACAGGCCGCCAGGCAAATCGGTTTACAACTCTGGCCGAGCGATAGCGCTATTCAACCAATATTACTCGGTAATAGTGAAACCGCCTTACAGTGGAGTGAATCCCTAAAACAAGACGGTTTCTGGGTCACTGCGATTCGCCCGCCAACCGTTCCCAAAAACCAATCCAGACTCAGAGTTACACTCTCATCAGCTCATAGCCCTGAACAAATCGCAGAACTCATCAAAGCACTTAAAAAGCTCACCGATCAAGCGGCCCTGTAACTGGCCCGAATAATTCGTCATTCTTGTGAAATATCCGGGCTAGGCCTGTGATAA
>DBOI01000125.1:0-4844 GCA_002299245.1 Hydrogenovibrio sp. UBA650 | reverse complement strand
CTTAATTGGCTTGCTGCTTTTACTGCCAGTTTTACTCAAACCTATCGTCAAACAAGCCATTCTTGATCATAGCCAGCAATACGGCATTAAAACTGTTCAACTCGATCAATTGAGCATTAGCCCCTTCTCCGGCAATTTACATCTTGGCAACCTTAAACTTTTTACCACTGAATTCAATCAACAACCAAGCGATGATTCCAGCGAGATAAAACCGATCGCTAAAATCGAGCTTTTAAAAGTTGATCTCAGCCTTTTAAAGCTCTTTAGCAAGCAAGTACATATAGAACAACTGACCTTTAGCGGCGCAAATCTGCCGATTAAGATTGATAACGACAACCGAGTACTACTCGCTGATATTCCGCTCACTGAACTCAAATCAGCAGCGCCTACTGAAGAAACTGAAGGCGAACAGATTCAGTTTGGAATTGATGAGCTTAACTTTGCAAATATACAGGCCTCATTAGATTACAAAGGTCAAACGACCCAACTTAATATTGAAAATCTCAGCCTTGAAAACCTCCACAGTTGGTCAGAAGACTACTCCCGTCTAATTCTCGATGCCAAGCTCAACCAACAGCCTTTATCTGCAAATTTACAACTTCACCTATTTAAAGAAATGCCAAAAGTTGTCGGAACCTTCTCAGCCGCCAATATAAACAGCGCTGATTTTGAGCACTTATTGCCTGAATTAGAGTTTGAGTTTAAAGCCCAACTCAACACCAATATTACTTTTACTGCCGAACAAACCGCTACAGGTTTTAAGCTCTACCAACAAGGTCAGATCGAGCTCAATCAAATTGCATTCAATCAAGCTGAATTGGCAACCAGCCTTAATCAAATCAGCTGGAAAGGTGATCTGCATTTAACTCAAGAAAAAACGCTTGAGATGACGCTTGATGGCGACCTTAAATTGAATAATGCTAATATCAAACAAGCCGAACTTCAGGTTAAAGCGCCTTCGATAAGCTTGGCTACTAAAGCCAAAATTGAACTAATCGATCAACAGACCAAAATAACTCATCAAGGCGATCTCAAAGTTAATGGCATAGATGTTCAGCAGAACCAACTTCAGGCTGCAGTTAAGTCGATTGGCTCTAAAGGCTCGGCCCATATTAAACTCGCTGACAATCAGGTTATTGAACTCGATCAAAAACTCAATTTAACAGGCCTGTTAATTCAAGATCCGGAACAGAAACTCAAACTGCAAAGCGATCTGCAAATTGACACCAGTAATCAGATCACACTTGAGAAAGAATCAATTGTTGTCAGTCACAATGGTTCGGTAAAACTCAACAAACTCAAAGCCAATCAAGACGTTTTACAGGCCACGCTAGATTCAATTAACTGGCAAGGCAGCGCTCAAATCCAACAACAAAAAACCACCAAAATTACCGCTAAAGGTAAAGTGGATTTAGCGGAACTAAAACTCTTAAACGCTGAACAACAACAGGGCATTGCCAATATTAAAAACCTGAATATTGCGTCGTTAAAACTCAAAGACAACAACCAAATAAATCTTGAGCAACTAAAAATAACAGGCCTGGTCGCCGGTAATCACGGAGCCCCAAAACCTCTGACCAAACTGCAAGAAATCAATCTAAACAGCCTGTTATTTACTCCTGCTGCTGGTACTAAAAAACCGATACAACTGCAACTGGGCAAACTCCAGCTCAATGGCAGTGAAAGTCATATCACCCTCAGCCCTGACAACAAAATACTTGAACTGGAATCGATTTTGGCAGGCCTTTCCGGTCAAGCAACAACAACCACAGAGAATGATGCTGCATCAACTAAGAATGATCAGAAAGCAAACAAACAAACCAGTAAGGCTAGAAAAAGCGATTCAAACAGTGATCTGAGCAGCGATGATTCAGGTTTGAATTACGCTATTGAATCGATCGAAATCAATGGTAATAATCCAGTTCATATAACGGCACAAACTGTAAAACCGCCGATTGTAAAAACCATTCAGCTCGAAGCCTTTAAGCTTGGCGCTATTAACAGCCAAACTCCAAACCAAACCAGTAACTACCAAATAAAAATGCGCTTTGACGAGTTCAGTCAGTTACTAAGCAAGGGCTCTATGGCGGTTTTGAATCCAAAATACGCACTTAATGCTGAAACTGAAATTAACGAATTCTCGCTGGTTGATATCTCACACTTAAGTGAAAACAGTATCGGCTACCAGATAAAAAGTGGTCAGCTAAGTGGAACACTTAAAACCAAAATCAACAACAACAAAATTGATGCTACAAACAAACTGGTCATCAATAAGCTAGAAGTAAAGCCTGGCAGTTCAAAACAAGCCCAGAAACGTCAAGCTGAATTTCCGGTTCCGTTAGAAACCGGCTTGACGATGATCAAAGACAAACAAGACAATATTGACCTGTCGATTCCAATCAAAGGCGACCTCAACAGTCCCGACTTTGATATCAATGATGTGATCAATGCCGCACTCGGTAAAGCGATGGCGGGTGCAACCAGAACTTATCTTCTATTTGCCCTGCAACCGTTTGGAGCACTCGCTTTGGCTGGAGAGATGATTGTCGATAAAGCCGGTGCCATCAGCCTGGAAAGTGTCGAATTCAAACCAGCATCTACAGAGATAGACGTCAAAATGCAGAGTTATCTAGCAAAAATCAGCAAGATCCTCAAAGAGCGCAAAAACCTGCAAATCAAACTTTGCGGAGGAGTCAGCCGATCAGAACTCGAGGCCTTGCAAAAACTCGCAAAACAAAATCAACAAGCCTCAAAACAACCTGCTGATAATGATCAACAGTTACTCGCATTAGCTAAAGAGCGCCAGTTGACTATTAAACGAGCACTCATCAAACTCGGCGTTGCTGGTAGACAGCTAGTCATCTGTAAACCGTCTATTAAAAAAGCCGATCACGAACCCGCTGTGGATTTAAAAATCTAGACAAAAACTCAGTGGTATCCGCAGCCGATTGGCTTAAGCCGATCAGGCTGCTAGAATACGCGCATGCGACTACACACCATCTTTATTCCGTGCACAGATAATCCAGCAAGCAAACCCAACCTAACCATGATTCATGGCTGGGGAGCTGAGAGCCGGGTTTGGCAAGCTTGGGCAGAGGAAAATTTCGCTCAGCAATTCAATGTCACCCTAATAGACCTGCCCGGTTTTGGTGAAAGTGATCCCCTGCCAAACAGCGATAACATTGAAGAAGACTGGCTCAATGCACTGGAAGCTGCTTTACCAGAAAAAACCCATCTGCTGGGCTGGTCTTTGGGAGGCCTGCTGTCTCAGCAAATAGCCCTGCGCAATCCAGATAAAATACAGTCTCTGACGTGTCTGGCAACCACACCTAGGTTTACTCAAAATGATGGCTGGGTGCGTTCGGTAAGCCCGCAAATTATTAATGATTTTATTAAAGCCATGTCTATAGAAGTCAGTAAGACGCTAAAAACATTCTGGAAAATGCAGCTACAAGGTATCAATAACAGCCGCAGCCTGATGAAAGATCTGATGTCACATATGTCAGGCCGATCGATTCCTAAAATCAAGCCGCTGAATCAAGGCCTGATTCTTCTCAAAGATATGGACAACCGAGAGCAGATTAAAAATTTACAGATGCCAACCCTCTGGTTATTAGGCGAACACGACCCATTAATTCCACAGGACATTCGTGAAAACCTGCACCAGTTACAACCCAAGGCAGACATTCAAGTATTGGCAGACGGCAGCCATATTCCGTTCTTCTCTCACCCCCATACCACAGCCAAATCCATTCTCGACTTTTTAGAACAGCATGCATAACTACAGCCGCCAACATATCCAAACCCACTTTGATCATGCCGCACCAAGCTATGACGAAGCCGCAATTCTGCAAAAGACAGTCGCCGAACGGATTGACGAACGGCTAGACTTAACAACCGTTGAAGCCAAGGTAATTGTCGATTTAGGAGCTGGAACAGGCCTGCTGACAGAAAAAGTCATGCAACGCTACCCACAAGCCAAAATATTTGCGGTTGACCTCTCCTACAAAATGCTAGAAGTAGCCAAACCAAGATTACAAACTCCGAGATTTACAGGCCTGGGAAATACAGTTAATCAACTGTTAGCGCAGTGCACGCTCACCAAAAAGCTATTTACCAAAAACATCGCTATTCCAATTAATGCCGATGCCTTTCAATTACCTTTTGCAGATGGTAGTGTCGATATGCTGGTTAGCAATATGATGCTGCAATGGTGCGATGATCTCGATGCGGTGTTTTCCGAGATTAGAAGAGTTTTGAAACCTGAAGGTTTAATCATGTTTACCAGTCTTGGGCCGGACACGCTAAAAGAACTTCGACAGGCCTGGCAAACTGTCGATATGGAACAGGAACACGTCAATACCTTTATCGACATGCACGATATGGGGGACGCATTGGTGAGAGCTGGCTTTGGTCAACCGGTAATGGATGTAGAAACCTTTACCCTAACCTATGAAAAACCAATTGGGGTGCTTAAAGACTTAAAAGCGATTGGTGCCACCAATGCCAACCAACGACGTCAAACCGGACTAATGGGCAAACAACGCTTTGCAGCTATGCTCAATGCCTATGAAGAACTCAGAACTCCTGACGATCAAAAAATCCCCGCCACCTACGAAGTCGTCCACGGCCACGCCTGGGCAGGCCAAGAAATCTTCAAAGGCCCCAACCGAGACAAATCCGGCCACATCGAAATCTCCCTAGAAGACTTCTCAAAACAACTTAAAAAATAACTTCCCAAAGTCGCAAATACCATAAATGTTTCGTATTTGTTCTAGCAAGTCTTTATTAAGACGTGTAATATCTACTGGCAACAATTACCATCTTGAATTCAACTAATAACT
>DBOI01000133.1 GCA_002299245.1 Hydrogenovibrio sp. UBA650 | reverse complement strand
GTGTTTTCAGAAAACAATATTTGATTACGCAACATCTGGTATGGACTTTTTATTCTCGCAAGTTGAATCATCGTCGTTCCACACGATATATCGATGATTAGCGTTTGACCATTCGTCATCTATTTCAATCAGAATAGCGCTCACTAATCTTAACAGAGCCTCCCGGTTAGGGAAGACTCTGACCAAGCGGGTTCGCCGCTTAAGTTCTTGTTGAACCGTTCGTTCAATGCTGTTGGATGTGCGCATTTTCTTTTGGTGGCGTTCGGGTAAAGCAAAGGCATTTAACCCTTCCGCCACGTTATCCTCCAACCATTCTGCCAAATGCGAGTACTTTTCCTGGTATTGGCTCACAAGCGCCTTCAGGTTAGCCTGAGCAGTAGTGATATTCGGCGCATTCCAAATACTGCGTAATTCACCGCCAATGCGCTGTTTTATTTTATGGTTGGGCGCATGATGAATGGCATTTTGAGCGAGATGAAATTGGCAGCGTTGCCAGATCACACCCGGAAACACAGCTTTTCTGGCCGCCTTTAAACCGGCATGATCATCGCTGACGATAAACTCAAGACCATGCAAGCCTCGATCAACCAGGCCCTTTAAAAAGGCTCGCCAGTTGACTTCTGCTTCATTCACTGCAACCGCTGTTCCCAACACGCTACGTCGACCATTGGGCAGCACGCCGACAGCCGTCAATACCGCCATATCAATCACCTGATGGCCTTCACGCACCTTTTCATAGCGTGCATCCAGAATTAAGTAAGAGACCTTATCCAAAGGCCGATCACGCCAGACTTGCAACGCTTCATCCATTTTCTGATTAGCGCGTGAGACCTGCGTAGAGGAGATGTTCTCAATGCCCATGCTCCGCATCACTTTCTCTACTCGACGTGTGCTGACGCCGGTCACGTACATCTCAGCAACAGTTTGCATCATCGCACGTTGGCTGCGCAGGCCCCGTTCTAGCGATTGTGGGTAAAAGGGTTCGTCAACATGTCGAGCGGTCTTGGGAATGCTTAAATTGAGCGTACCTGCTTGTGTGTCGATGCGCTTGTTCTGGTAGCCATTGGCAAAACCAAGGCGATCTTTGCTATGCTCATAGTGCGAAGCCCCCAGAAACTGTTCACGTTCGATCTTCATCGCTTCATTGAGCAGTGCGGTGAGCACGGGCCGCATGGCATCGGGGCCTTCGGAAATTAATTGTTCTACTACCACATCAAATACGTTATTGTTTGTTAGAGTCATTTGGGTGTCTCCCATATTTTAATGGCTTAAAACATGGAACGCTCGAATGGCTCAACTTGCAAGTTTAAAAATTAAGAAAGCTGAAAAATCGAAATAATCAAATATTCGAAAAATTTCCCCCTAGGGGGAAAAGACTATACAGCTCTATCTAAGATAAAAGTCCATACCTGAGGGTACAGTACCTAACAGTGAAGCCATCATAGATTGTTTTAATCCTATTGGGTGCTGATAGTCAATGGCGTTACTATGAGCCGCCAGTTTTAACTTTGCCGTTTTGAGTAAACGCTGTTGTTTCCTGTTTTCTCTGTCTTGATATTCACTATCAGCGAGTAATTGCAGACGTTCTTCAAAAGGTAAACCTTCATAGGTATTGGGTTGTTCACTCTGGCTAACCAGCGCATTGGCCATGCCTGATAATTTAAGTTGCCTGAGCTGTGTAATTATTTGTTCTATCATAATAAACCTCGTTTAATGAAAGCTTTCTGGGCCGCGGATATTTTCATGAGCTTGGGGCAAGGTAGGGAGTGACTCTTTGTTTTTTGGCAACAATTGATCTTGATTGCTCAGCAAAATATCTTTGATGTGTTTAAGTTTGTATAAGCTGTTTTTGTTAGCAATTAAACAAGCCTTATTTAACCGTTCAGCAGGATAACTTCTGGAGAGATTGAGCAAGCCCAGGCAGACTCTATAAGCCTGCTCTGGATGTTGTCGTTGATTAATAACTGTTTTAACCCAGAGCAATACTTCATCTCCGATATCTTTAGCCCAGTTCATTAATCGCCCTGGTGTCCACTTATGGTGCTTTTCATGTTTAACAGGCATGTGTTCTGAGACTGTCGTCATCCCTGAATTGTATTTCCTTGCATGGCTGGTGATGCGTTGATTGTGAAAAAATAGTTCAATCAGGTGTTCTTTGGCGTGAAGCTCAATTTTTTCACCGACTAAATGATGAGGAACAGAGTAAAAATGATCTTCATATTGAACATGGTAATCAATATTGACCTTCACTGCTGTAATGTCAGTGTATTGATAGCTCTGTTTGGGAAGGGGTAATAATGCAGGTCTGTCAATTGAGTCAAACCATTGCTGCCTTGTCCCTTTGAGTTGTTTAAATGGCTTGGTATTCACTTCTTTCAATAGTGCTTTAATACAAACATTAAGTTCGCCTAAAGAGAAAAAAGTATGGTGGCGCAGTCTGGCCAGTATCCAGCGTTCTATAATTTGAACACCCACTTCAGCTTTGGCTTTATCTTTGGGTTTTAAAGGTCTTGCTGGAACCAGTGCCGTGCCATAATGCGCAGCAAGCTGTTGGTAGGAAGGGTTAAGTTCCGGGTCATATCGACAGGCTTTAGTCACCGCACTTTTCAAGTTATCAGGGACTACGATAGTAGGAACACCGCCGATAAATTCAAATGCTCTGACATGGCTGTTAATCCAGTCAGGCAATTTTTGACTCCATGTTGCTTCACAAAAGGTGTAATTGGAAGCCCCTAAAACAGCAACAAATATCTGGGCAGTTTTAATTTCTCCTGTGCCATTACTGACAATAGGGACTGTTTGCCCCGCATAATCTACAAACAGCTTTTCACCCGCCTTATGGGTTTGACGCATGGAGCGCCTTTGTTTTTTTAGCCAGCGTTGATAAAGAATGCAGTATTGTGAATAGCTGTAATGCCGATCAGGGTATTGCTGACAATATTCTTCCCATAACAGGTATTTGGTTGTTCCTTTGTAAATATTCGGCTAACCC
>DBOI01000002.1 GCA_002299245.1 Hydrogenovibrio sp. UBA650 | reverse complement strand
GCGGTCGGTCTAACGGGAGCGGCGATGGAGGTCCAGATGGGCAACGAATTGTAGTTTGACCATAGATATCACTCATAAAAAAGAAAAATAACGAATTTATGAGTGGTAGCCCGTTACAGGCTAATGCGATAGCAAGAGAGTTATGATGATTTCTGGATGTGGATGGTGAGTTAATTGGCAACACCGGCATTGTTGAAGAAGATAACAGTATTTTTGAAACCATTCCCTCCTGTGTATTGAGCAGTCAAAAAGGCCTTGAAGCGCTCGAACAGGCTATTGACAAGCTATTATCAACTCAAAACCCGGAACTTGTCATCATTGAAACTTCCGGAAGTAGCCACCCAATGCCGCTTATCGAGTTTTTTAAGGATCAGACACAACTTAAGCTGGTTGGTGTTTTTGCTTTGGTAGACAGCCTGATGCTGGCTCAAGACTATAATGATGCTCAAAACCTCATACCCAGTATGCAGCAGAATATGGCGCTTGGAAAACGCGACACCACCAACTTGTTGGTGGAACAAATTATGTTCTGCAGCCATTTACTCTTTACCAAGGCGGATCGTTTAGCCGAAGGTAAACTTGAAGAGATCGCCTCAATAATTCAGTCTATAAATCCTTACGTTGCCGCTCTTTCAGTGCGTTTTGGCAAGCTTCCGCTTGAATCTTTGCTTGAACTGCCAGAATACGATTACTTCAAGGTTGCACAGTTAATTGAGGAGTTAAAGCCTGTTTTAGAGTCCGAGCAGCAAAATGACAGGCCTTATAGTTTAACCACACGTGTTATCAAAGATGATCGCCCTTTTCACCCGCAACGCCTTTGGGATGTTTGTCAGCAATATCTGGGAGAAAAAGTTTATCGCAGCAAAGGCTTTTTCTGGCTCGCCAGCCGAGACAAGTATGCCCTGCTCTGGAATCAGGCTGCGGGCAGTATTAGCTTAGAAATCACCGGTTCCTGGAGAGCCGGAGTGGTTGAAGATGAAAACCACGGTATTACAGAAATGGAAATTGAGCATCTCAAACAACAGGTCGCTAAAGGCACGGGACGTTTTGGAGATCGCTATTGTGATCTGACCATTATTGGAGATAAAACTCAGGTGGATCATTTTACAGAAGCTCTGAAAACGTGTTTTTTAACGGATAGTGAAATCGAACTTGGGTTTGGTGGTCATGAATTTGTAGACCCGTGGCCTAAAAATATCGTAAAAATAACAAACTGATTTGATTCAGTGGGTTATTACTATTTCACAACAGATAGAGAAGGCTTTTTATTTTTAGCTTTAGATTTTGTAGCTGCTGTTTTCTTAGATTCTTTTTCCTTACTTTCTTCAGGTTCAGATTCTACGGCTGCAAGTTTAGAAGTATTTTCTTCAGGCTCATCGGCTTCATTTGGATAGGGTTCTGGTGGAAATGGCATGCCTTGGCCATTCTCGCGAGCAAATACTGCAAGTACTGCTTCTGGCGGAAAGAAGACGGCTTCTTCAACACCTTGAAAACGCGCTTTAAATGAGAAGCCATCATTGTCCATTAGTAAGCCAAAAACAGCTTCAGGATGTGCATTGAGAACAATCACCCCTTCATGCACAAACTGTTGCGGTACCTGCACACTCGGGTAGTCTGCATCCACTTGAAAGTGAGGTGTCCAGCCATTATCGACAATCCAGTCGTACATGGCACGAATCATATAGGGGCGATTAGAAATCATAAGTGCTCAGTTTATATTCTGCTTTTCAGTAATGGACAATTTGAATCGACTAACTAGGGGCAAAGCCAAATCGCGATGCGAAGCCTAGCCATAAATAGTTTTTTTAATTACTAAATGATATCGCGCATATCAAGCTCATCATCCGACAAGCTCTCGGCAAACATTTCACGCCCAATTATTTTATCCGCATAATCAAAAATTGGTTTAGCACTTTTTGGCAGGTCAATACCCAGATGCTGTAAACGCCATAGCATTACTGCCATGCTGATATCAACCAGAGAGTAATCATCACTCATAAAGAAAGGCTTGTGCTCGAATACAGGAATCAACTGAATCAGTCTTTCCTGAAGGTCGCGACGTGCAGTTTTAACTTCGTCTTCATCAGCACTTGAAGTAATCGCTTCAACCAGCGGGTACCACTCGGTCTCAATTTGACGCAGCATTTGACGAGCACGAGCTTTTGAAATTGGATCAACTGACATTAACGGTGGGTGCGGGAAACGCTCATCCAGGTATTCGATAATAACTTGTGGATCATAAAGCGTTAGATCGCGATCAACCAGTGTTGGTAGGGTTGCATATGGGTTTAGCTCAAGAAGATCTTCAGGAAGGTTATCCGCATCCACTTCAATCACATCCATCGGGATATCTTTCTCTTTAGCAACCAAACGAACACGGTGACAGCTTGGGCTTTTAGAGTCAGAGAATAGAACCATAACGGAACGCTTGGTAACTGGAATATCGGACATTGAAGACCTCCTAGTAAAATCAGTTATTTTTTAAAAAGTTATCGAATTATTATACACCCTCTGTCAAGTGCTCTTTTTGTGCCACTATTGAAAACAGAGGCCTGCTAAATTCAGGACTTTGAAACCAACCTTGCTGAAGGGTTATACTGCTATTGATGTGTTATGAATAAACACCTGGGAGGTGAATCATGAAGTTTTTTCTGGCCTTTTTTATTTTATTACTTTCTACCTCAGTTTTTGCCCAAGCTACGCCAAGCGCAAAACAGTTAATAAGCGCCCAAATCGAACAGGCAAAACATATCACCCCAACAGAGTTGAACTCTGAACTCCAGAAAAATAGAACGATCATTCTAATCGATGTTCGTCAAACTAGTGAACGAGCTATTTTAGGCGCAATTTCTAAAGATGACCTGTCGATTCCGCGCGGTTATTTAGAGATCAAAACCTACAAAAAAGTACCGGACTTAGAGGCACCAATTGTGGTTTTTTGTGGCAAGGGAATTCGCAGTGCATTTGCGGCTAACACCCTGTCAGAGTTGGGTTATAAGAATGTTAGAAACCTTAAAGGTGGGGTTAAGGCATGGATAAACGCAGGCCTGCCAACTATCGACCCCGAGTAAACGATTGATCAATACTCGACAGCTCAACCATAACGAAGTAGAATGCGCATTCTAATATTAAATTTTGCGTGCTATTAAAATGTCTAAATTCAACCTAGTTTCTGCGCTGTCTGTAATCATCTTAGTGACTTCAACGCTGTCTGTCGCCAGTGATGACAAACAGAACAAAGAGTTTACTTTTATGGATCGAGACATGTGGTTTGAGCTACCGCAGTCAGAGATTGAAACTCGTTCCGAAACCTATACCCTAACCACTCTTAAGGCTGAAAAAAGCGTAAAACCTAATCAGCGTCTTTATTTGTGGATTGGTGAACCGGCCTGGCCGAATAACGGTGATGCCATGGTGGTTAAAGGCCTGACAAAATCTGGTGATGTTTGGTATTTAGACACTCCAGAAGCCCTGTTTGTCGATCGCAGCCGTATTACCATGCGCGGTATGGATGGTGATTTTGTGGCCGAGCTTGTCAATCTTGCTACTGAGAAATATCAGCAAGTGGTATTGATTACCTTGGATGTGGGCGCTGTTCCGGTTTTGAGAGGCCTGCGAAAATGGCAGGAACAAGCTGATGCAGAGCTGCGCAATCGATTCAAAAACCTGGTTCTGCTCTACCCGAGCCTATTTGTTAATGCACCAGTTGCAGGTGAAGTACCTGAGTTGTATCCAATCACGTCAAATAGTGCCTTGCCAATTACCATTCTACAGCCGGAACAAGGCGCTCAATCAAACACCATTGGCTTATCTGAACGAACCCTGAAAATGGGCGGCAGTCTGGTCAATACCATTCAGGTACCGATCGCTACCGATGGTTACTTTAAATACCAGGATATAAAACCGATGGCAGCGGATGCCGCCAAACGTATTCCTGAAGTGGTCGATCAAAAAATCGCACTACTCAATAAACTGAAGTACCAAGTTGCCCGGATGGACCCTGTTGAATTGACCCCACCGGAAAGTAAAATCATTGCGGGTATGGTGAAGCTGGATAAACCGAAACAGATGCAATCATTTAGTCTGAAAGCACTTGAAGGTCAGCAAATCAGAGTACCAGAGGACTACAAAGGTAAAGCGCTGTTAGTAAACTTCTGGGCAACCTGGTGCCCACACTGTGTTGAAGAAATTCCATCAATGAACCGAGCTTTGGACCATCTGGATGAAGATCGGTTTGCAATGATATCGGTCTCTTATAAAGATACTCAGGAGATCATGGAGGAGTTTGTGAAAGAGGTGAAGGTCGATTTCCCTATTTTGATGGACTATGACGGCAAAGTGTCTGAAGACTGGAAAGTATTTGCTTATCCAAGCAGTTTTTTGATTGATGCCAATGGGCGAATTCGTTATGCAATTAATTCAGGAAGTATCTGGGATAGCCAGGAAATGCTTGGTTATCTGCGCGAAGTCATGCAAATACCTTATAAACCTGAATAATATCAGCTTAAAAAACCACTAAGCCTGTTGAGTTGGGATAGAAACCGCATCCTCGATATTTAACAGGCCTTGTTGCAACATAAATAGACGATCGACACCTAAAGCGACCCCACTGCAATCAGGGAGAGGTGCGGCTTTGAGAGTCTCAATTAGATTCTTATCCAGAGGCACATTTGGCAGGCCATACTCTACTCGTTGTTGAAGGGATTCTGTAAAACGTTGCTGGTAGAGCTCAGCATCTGCCAATTCATAGTAGCCATTTGCCAACTCCATCGCATCGACAAAGACTTCAAACCTTTGCGCCGTTCGAGAGTCTTGCTCACTAATTCTAGCCAGTGCCGCATCTTTGGCAGGGAAGTGGGTGATTACCGTTATCTTTTCTTTACCAAGCTGTGGTTCAATCACCTCGGTTAAAACCAGTTGTTGCCAGAGCTCTTTATCTTTAGTATCAACGCCAACAATTTCAGCAATTTGATTTTGTTTTAGACAGGCCTGTAAATCTGCCGCAGAAGTCGAAAACACATCTTCAATACCGGCATATTTTTGGAAGGCCTGTTGAAAGCTGAGTTGTTCAACTGGGCGTGAATTCGCAAGAATAGAGTTGACTAGCTCAACCACTTCATCAATTAAGTTTTGCATATCAAATCCAAGTCGATACCACTCAAGCATGGTAAATTCAACCTGATGACGTGGACTCAAATCATCATCGCGAAACACTTTTCCCAGATAAAAAATGTCGCCACTACCTTCACAGAGCAAACGTTTCATTGGATACTCAGGAGATGTATGCAAATAGTAACGCTGCTTTTCTGCCTGGCCTGGAACTTGAACAGATGTGGAAAGAGAGTGTAAATGAACGTCGGGAGTGGCGGCTTGTGAAAGTTGCGGTGTATCTACCTCGATCACGTCACGGGCATAAAAAAACGCCCTGATCAGTTGCATTAGATCAGAGCGTTTTTTAAGAATGTCTCTTTTAGACATAAAAAAGCAAGTCGCTTAAATTATTTAGCGCGTGAGACATACTCACCTTTTTCCGTATTTACGATTACTTTTTCGCCAATCTGGACGAAAAGAGGAACTTGCACAACAGCACCAGTAGATAGAGTTGCAGGCTTACCACCAGTTCCTTGAGTATCACCTTTAAGACCTGGGTCAGTTTCAGTAACTTCCAGAGTAATCTGTTTTGGCGGAATCACTGATATTGGATCACCATTGAACAAAGTCACAGTGCATGTGTCCTGTTCGACCAACCATTTTTTGATGTCGGCAACCGCTGCTTCAGAAGCTTGGTACTGTTCAAAAGAGGCTTCATCCATAAAGTGCCAGAACTCACCATCGTTATATAAATACTGAAGATCGATATCAACCACATCGGCAGCATCGACTTTTTCACCGGCCTTAAAGGTTTTTTCGACCACTCGACCTGTAACCAAATTTCGATATTTAACGCGGTTAAAGGCTTGTCCCTTACCCGGACGAACCAGAGTATTTTCAATAATTGAACAAGGCTGTCCATCCATTAAAAATTTCAAACCACCCTTAAAATCTGTTGTGCTGTAAGTTGCCATCTTGTTACCTGTATCTTTCGTGTAATTCGCTTAAACCAGAACCCCTTGATAAGAATTCAGGTTAAAATAATCGAAGTATTCTAACGTAAATGCACACATAATTAAATGTCACAGGCCGCCAAAAACACAACTCCAGACATAACTCCTAACAGTGAACAAAACAGTTCTGATAGCAACGGGTTTCCGTATCGTGTACCTGAGCATTTTTTACAGCAAATTGATCATAGCAATCCGCAAGATCCTCTACTCAAACAGGTAAAGCCTTCCAGGCTTGAAGAGGTAACCACACTTGGCTTTAGCAAAGATCCCGTAGAGGATTTGGACAGCAACCCTATTCCGAGCTTGATTCACAAATACCATGGTCGAGTTCTACTGATTGCCAGCCCAAAATGTGATATTCACTGTCGCTACTGCTTTAGACGCCACTTCCCCTACTCTGAACAAAGCAACTTGCGCCATTGGCAAAAAGCAATCGAATATATCAAAACCAATCAATCGGTTCATGAGGTTATTCTAAGTGGCGGCGATCCGATGGCTTTGGGAGAGAAAGTGCTTGTTAAACTTATTAACCAGGTTGAATCAATTGCTCATGTTAAAACGTTAAGAATTCACAGCCGCACACCTGTTGCCGCTCCTGATAAGGCACCATTTCAAGCTTTTGTCAGTTGGGCACAGCAAAGTAAACTCAATAAAGTACTGGTCGTTCACTGTAATCACCCCAATGAGTTAAGCGATCAAACTCAAAAACTGTTCACCTCTTATAAACAAGCAGGAATAACTCTGTTAAATCAATCGGTACTATTAAAAGAGGTAAATGATTCTATAGATATTTTGGAAGCTCTGAGCCATAAACTGTTTTCTCAAGGCGTTTTACCCTACTATCTGAATCAACTTGATCGAGTCCAGGGTTCTGCACATTTTGAAGTGGATGATGAGACGGCGATTGAATTACACAACAAACTTAAACGCCGGCTGGCTGGATATCTAGTGCCTAAGCTGGTTAAAGACATTCCCAACCAAGGTAGCAAAACCGCACTTTGCTAAAAACTGCACGATTACTTATCTTCTAATATTAATAAATCTTATTTAACTCACAATAAAGTTACGTATCATTAATACAGTTAATAAAACATTCAATAAACTTATTTTTATAGGGAGTATAAAATGAACAGTTTTCTATCTAGAACCTTAATGGTTTGCGGCTTACTAGCCATCACCATCGTATCTACTCACGCTCAAGCTAAAATGGCCGAAGGTCTAAATGTCGTAGTGACAACATCCGATCGCCAAGCACAATTAATGTCTATGGTACTTTCAATGCAAACTTTGAAAGCGCACAAGAAAAAGGTCAATATGATTCTTTGTGGTTCGGCTGGAGATTTAGCTTTAAAAAGTACAAAAACAGCTAAAATGAAGCCTCGTGATGTCTCGCCAACGATGCTGCTTAAAAAAATCATCAAACTGGGAGCAAAAGTTGAAGTTTGTCCACTCTACTTACCAAATGCAGGTAAGGATAAATCAGAGTTGATTGATGGAATCAGTGTTGCCAACCCTAAACAAGGTGCTGCTGACCTGTTAAATCCTAACTTCCAAAACCTGACTTACTAATTAATCTAATAATAGAATAATAAATACAGCTTCTCCTTTGATTTTTCTCAGGCCTGTTTAAGTACTCTCTGACAACTTCACTTTTACAGCTGAGAAAATCTTCTTTCTTAATCCTAATCTAATTCATCTAGAACATGCTTTGGAATCTCTTTTTTAGTTTTTCCAGCAAGATCTTTTAACATTTCGGCCTGTCTTATCAAGTTACCATTACCTGAAGACATCTGCATGCGTGCTTTATGGTAGGAATTATTGGCAGTTTCTAATTGAGCACCGACTCTTTCAAATGTTTCCAAAAAGCCAACAAACTTGTCATGAACCTCAGCAGCTCTTTTGATTATTTTAACGGTATTCTCACTTTGCCGTTCGTAACGCCATAATTGCTCAACCGTTTTTAGGGTAGTAAAAAGGGTAGTTGGAGTTACAACGGCAACTTTTTTTTCGAATGCATCTTCAAATAATTGACTATTGGATTCAATTGCAAGTAAATATGCGCCTTCTATTGGGATGAATAACAGCACGAAGTCCGGAGCGTTTAGTTGTTCAAGATGTTCGTAGCGTTTCTCTGCCAAAGTTGCAATATGTTTTTTCAAACTTGCAACATGTGCACTAGTCGCTTTTTTTATTTCTTTTTTATCACTTAAGCTCAAGGCTTTTTCATAATCGGTGAGAGAAACTTTGGAATCAATAACAATATGCTTGTTATTTGGCATATTTACTATAACATCAGGGCGATGCCTTTTACCTTTGTCATTGGTATAGCTTTTTTCTCGAAAAAACTCTACACCTTCTCTTAAGCCAGACTTCTCTAAAAGGCTTTCTAAAATTAGCTCTCCCCAGTTTCCTTGGGTTTTACTATCGCCTTTTAAAGCATGTGTCAGGTTCTGAGCTTCAATTGACATTTGATTATTGAGAGCTTGAAGTTGCTTCAACTGCTCAGTTAATGATGCTCGACCCTCTAAATCTTCTTTGTGTACCTTTTCAACTCTTTGCCTGAACTCACTCATTGCATTTTGCATAGGTTTTAAAGAAGCATCTATAGTCGCTTGGCTTTTTTCGGTAAACAATTGCTGCTTCTGATCGAATATTTGATCAGCTAATATTTTAAATTCGTCTGTGAGCTGTTTTTTTGCATTCTGTAGAATTTCGATCTTTTCAGTAGCTAGCGTTTTTTCGTGTTTCAGCTGTTGTTGAAGTTCAATATGCCGCTTTTCTAGTTCAGAGATATTAATTTGAGCAGCACTTAACAGATTTTTTGAATGAAGTAACTCTTCTTGAGTGGTAGAAAATTGAATTGCCATCTGCTCATGCTGACCTTTGATTGAACTTAAATCGGCAACTTGAATATACAACTTTTGTATTTGGTTGGATAGGTGATTATTTTCAGCTATCAATTGCTCTTTAGTCTGATAGAGCGTTTCAAGCTCACTTGTTAAATTATTTTTATGATTCAGGAGAGCTTGAGAATGGCGGGACGTTTTTAGAAACTTATAGAGTAAAAAAAGCGTGATAAGAAATAAAAAACCAATTATAGCTAATGTAATCTCTAGCTCACTGAACATTTTCTTTCTTTATCACCTGTAGAGAGGATGAAGTTGATTATTCAATAGGACTTGAATTTAGAATCTTAACTTCTTCAAGTCGTTTTTTAACTGCTTTTTGCTCGGTCTTAGGCATCACAGCTTTACGTTCTTGAGCTTTCAATTTGTAAGTGTCGACAAGTTTGTTCTTTCTAGTAAGCAGAGTTTGTCCAACCGGCACAATTTTAGTTTTACCATTTACCGTAATCGGGACACCGTTTGAGGACACATTATCTTTCTCAAGAATAATATGTTTTGACGGAGATTGATTGTACTTATTATTCACTCTTATTATCGTTGAGCCGTCAGGTTTTATGACAACAGCAGAAATCGCAACTTTTGGCGGAATATATATACGTTTTTTCTTAGCTTTTGTATCGCTTAATTTCGGACTGACTTTAGCAATATCTTCTTCGAATTTTGGAGAAGGTGGATTTAAAAAAGCCTCTCGTTGTTTGTCAATTTTTTCCCTTTGCTTTTGCGAAAAGAAGAGCGTCTTAAAATCCGGTCTAATCTGATTGTTCTGTATCGTGAATTTATCGATATTCTTTTCTTGTGCCGGAGGTTCTTCAGCATAGCTATCGTTTATCAACATTGCAAAGCTATTACTTGAGAAAGCCATACCTAGAAATGCGGTTATGAGCAATAAGTTATTTTTTAATGTCATAGTCGTTACCTCAAACTATTTGGCTTTGTTTTTGTCTGAATCATGAGTGTGGAAGATAATCAATGAACACTCTACAGAAACATTACCCAAGGCCAAATCAAAATTTGCTTCAATTTCATGACCAGACTGTTTTACAGAAGAGTCACAGCCATTAACCAAATATAACGGTGATACATTCTGACTAATAGTCTCAAATACTCTTACGAGGTCTTCTTCATGCTGTAATGACATTTGGAGTTTGACATCACTGTAGTAAAACATACCATTCGGCAGCTTAATTGTTGCAAACTGACTTGAACTTAATGGTTTTTCAGCCGAGAACGTGAAGCTCATCTCAGGAATAATATATTCATCTTTAATCTTTATTAAAGAATCTGTCCAGAAAACCCTATCCTGTTGCTTAACAAGACCCTTTTTGACCAACTCTTGATATTTGTCGCCGTACTGGTAATACAGCTTTACCTGCTGTTGAAGAAATTTAACCTGACTACGTAATGAATTAAGTTTTTGTATTTTAGGCCGTTCTTGGGCTTTTAATTCTTTTTGAATCTCTCCATACCCATACCAAGCTCCAACAACCAACACTGCTAATATAAAAAAAATGATTACAAGCTTTAAATAAAAGCGTCTGACAAATGCGTCCTGTACAAAATTATTTAGGCTTGGCATCTTTTATCCTTAGCGAAACAGTAAATGGCAAAGCTTCAACACTACCCTGATCAGTATTGATCTTCAGAGTCTGATTCAATTTTCTGTTCAAAGGCTCTTTTTGTAATTGAACAACTTCAATACCTTGAATTTTATTTAGATCATCAACAAAAACATCAACCCATTTAACGGGGTCATGATAAGTTTCATAGAAAGGGAATACCCAGGCCTCAATATCAACCTGATTACGCTTACTATCAAACCGATCTAGTGTTTTCCATTTGATTTTCTGCAATTGTATATTGCTGTTTTTTAGAAATACTTCTGACAAGGAATTCATATCAAAATTAATCAAACGATTAACTTTTAGCTCAAGAATTGCCTCAGAAAACTCTACTGAAGCCTTAATTCTATGGGCATCATCTTGAAGTTGAACTGTTTTTTGTAAACGTTCTTTTTCCGCCTCATGCTGAACAATTTTTTGCTCGAGTAGCTTTTGCTTTTCCCAACTCAACCATGAATCAATGCCAGTAATCAAAACATAGTAAAAACCGAATAGAAATAAAACAATATTTAAGCCAATAAAGACTTTACGCCCCATCAAAAGATTATTGATCTTTTGGACAAAGTCATTCTCGTAAAAGCCTTTCGGTTTATCACTCAGAACAAAATCTACAGCGGCTTGTTTAGAGAAACATGGTTCACTATCATTACTGCAATTTAGACCATCAGCAGATACATCCCTGAAGTTTGCAGTTCCAACAACATAATCATTTGGGTCCCAGGTTGATCTGATTAGACCTTCTTCTTGGCACTCTGCTAAAATACCATCCAGCATACTCTGTTCGCCATCCAGAAAAATGAAACCTACAGGACTGTTGAAAGGGATTATTTTTTGGTTGTAAACATAGGTAATAGCTAATTTTGTTTCCGCTAACAGAGCTTTTTTCATTTCCGCTTGAGAGCTATAACCTTTATCAACTTCAATTAATCGACTTAAACGAAGCTCCCCTTCATTGAAAAATGTTTGTCTAAACATATTCTCTGACTGTCGAGTAATCATAAGAAAGGGTTTTTTGATATCTACTCGATTCAACTTAAGAAACGGACGAACTTTTTTATTGAAGTACTGATTAAGTAAAAACGCTTTAGAATGGATATTCCTGAGAATAATCTGAGCTTCTTCAAGGTTATTAAGGAAATTTGAAAGATTGAAAGACTCTGCTACAGTTGAAGAAAGTAATAGTTCCTCTTTTCTCCCCTCTTCACTAACCCGTGTAATGCCAGTCCAAATAACTTGAGTAAGTAGTGTAGTATCATTTCTCAAACGCTCTTTTCTGCGATTCGCAATGCCCTGTTTTTCCCACAAGTGGACTTTAGGAGACCAGTCAAAAAAAAGTTCTTCATCTATCAAGTCGAGAATCAAATCAGCTTCAGCGTTTTCTTCCATAGAAGAAAGCAGAGCATCTAACTCATCAGTTTGCTTCCAATCAAAACTCTTATTTGCAACATATCTAGAGCCATCTGAATGATAGGCTGTTATACTTTGATCTGTTACATAAAAGACATATTTCATATTACTGAACCTGCGAAATTGTGTCGTAAATAGGACCCAGTACAGCTATCATAACCCAACCAACAACAAATCCCATAATTACGGTCAAAGCCGGTTCAATAGTTGGTTCTATTTTTTCAATCAACTCTTTGGCTTCACGATCATAAAAGTAACTCACATTTTCAAGGGCTTTATCCATTCCTCCACTCATTTCTCCAACCTTTATCATCCGAACAGCCATCATAGGAAAAACCTCTGCCTCTTCAAATGATTTGTGAATGGGCTTCCCATCTTCAATAAGCTTTACTGCTTTGATAATATTCTCTTCTAAATACTTATTTCCCGCAATAACACTGGCCATTCTTAAACTATCCGGAAAACTAACACCAGCACCATACATAACAGATAATGAATTGGCTATTCGTGCAAGTTTTAATTTGTAAAGAACGGGCCCTACAATCCAAATACTGAATGACATTTCATCAGTCTTAAGCTTGAAATCTGGCGACTGGTTGCGCCACCATTTGATCACTCCAAAAATAATTAAAGGCACTAAGAATAGTTCCAGTATATAATTTTGAACAAATTCTGATGTCCAGATCAAAGAGGTCGTTGCAAAACCAATATCACCTCCCATTGATGTAATGAAGCCCAAAAGTTCAGGAACAACAAACAACATCATCAATATAACTACCGCTACGACGACAGTGGCAACTATGGCTGGATAGATCATTACTTTTTTGGCTTTTGAAACTAGTTCATCTTCCCACTTCAGCATATTGGCAAGATCCAGCAAAATGTCTTCTAATTGTCCAGTTTTCTCTCCAACAGAGACCAAAGAGATATAAACCTCTCCAAATTCTTTTTCATAACTACTTAGCGCTTCAGAAAACGTTGAGCCACCTTCCATGGCCTCAGATATATTTGCCAAAGTCTCTTTAACCGCATCACTTTCGAAACTATCTTTAAGATCATTAACAACTTCTAACAATGCAACTCCTGCTCTAAGCAACTGTTCCATCTGTATAGTTACATTAATAATATCTTTTCTAGTAATTTTTGCTTTTGGCAACAATGAGAAAGAAGAGGATTGAGCTCGGTATGACAACAAGTTAATTTCAGATTTCAAGAGCTTTTTTTCAAGCTCCTGGTCGTTAGAAGCAGGTAGGACTCCGTTAACTCTTTTACCGTATTTATTGATACCAGTATAATTGTAATTCTGCATATTAATACCTACAATAACTCTGTCAGATTTACCACGCGGCTGATCTCTTCAAGAGTGGTTTTTCCTTGTTTTACCCAGCGTATTCCACTTTGAGCCATGGTAGAAAACCCATTTGCAACCGCCTTTTCCAAGAGGGCGTGCTGTGATGCCCCTTCGAGCAATAGGTCATCCATCTCAGATGTAAATCTCAATGTTTCTAGAACTGCTAATCTACCTTTGTAACCAACACCGTTACACTGATCACACCCCTTGGCTTTATAAAGTATCGTTCTCTCATCTTCTGGTATCGACAGTAAACCTTTTTCAAAATCTTCCGGTTCATAAGGCTCTTTACAATGCTCACATAGCTTTCGAGCAAGTCTTTGCGCAACAATTCCAATGATGTTTCCAGAAAGTATTGACCTTGAAACACCTATATCAAGTAAACGAGGGATTGCACCTATCGCTGAATTAGTGTGAAGAGTCGCAAAAACTTGATGTCCTGTCATTGCAGCCCTAATCGCCATTTCAGCAGTTTCACCATCTCTTACCTCACCAATCAAGATTATGTCCGGATCTTGTCTTAAAAGAGCTCTAATCCCTGCTGCAAAACCCATGCCGATCTCTTCATTTACGGGGGTTTGTCGTATCATCGACATCGGGTATTCTACAGGATCCTCTAAAGTCATGATATTGACACCGACATCGTTCAACTCATTAAGAATAGAATAAAGAGTTGTTGTTTTACCAGAACCTGTCGGTCCTGTTACAAGAAGAATTCCTGTTGGCCGGCCCATCATAATTTTCAATTCATCGTATGAATCTTTGTCCAGCCCTAAATCATCTAGTGGAACAATTCCTTTCTCTCTATCTAAGATACGCAGCACAAAGTTTTCACCATGTGTGCCAGGCAAAGATGAAACCCTGAAATCAATTCTACGGCCATGAACAATTAATGACATTCGACCATCCTGCGGGACTCTCTGCTCTGTTAGATCTAATTCAGACATTACTTTCAACCTAACAACTAAACCCGACCAAAACATTTTGTGTAGCAATCGAATCTCTTGCAATACTCCATCTATACGATAGCGAATACGAATATACTCTTCTTCCGGTTCAAAATGAATATCTGAGGCATTGCGCTTTACCGCATCTGTAAGTAGATTGTCTACCAATCTAACCATTGGTTGAGAATATTCATTATCAACTGAAATCGACGCTAAATCAGATTGACCTGTTTCTAGCTCTCTTAAGATACCCTCAATAGATAATTCATAACCATAGTAGCTATCAATTGCATTTTGAATTTCTGCTTCAACAACAAGAACAGGTTGGACTTGGATATGAGGATTCTGCAGATGTCGCTTTAACTTATCTAAGGTCATAATGTCACCAGGATTTGACATTGCGACCTTCAAAACGTTGTCTTGCAAACTAATAGGCATTAGCTGGTAATTATTGGCGAAAGTTTCAGACACCAAGGAGATTGCTTTAGGGTCAGGAACAACTTCCTTGAGGCTCATGGAAGCGTAGCCAACATAGCTTCCAACAGCCTCTCGAACAACATCAACTTCAACAAACCCCATGGCGACAAGAATTTCACCTAATCTCTGGTTTGTTTTTTTGTGTTCAGTTAACGCAATAGTTAATTGATCAGGGGATATATGCCCTTGTTCAACTAGTCTTTCTCCAAGCCTAAGAGGTGCTTGCATAACAGTTAGCTTTCTTTGAGCGCCAACTGGCGGATTGATACAAGCCGAGCTTTTACCTGTTCTGGATTAAAGCTAACCTTTGAAAAATCAATATAAGCTAAGGCTTGAGTATAATATTGAGCAGCGAGTTTATACTCACCAAGATGGTCATAACTTACAGCAAGATTAACCATGTAATTTGGATTCCTTGGGGAATTACTCAAAGCATTGAAGTAACTGTTCTGGGCAGATAACCAATCAGACTTTCTAGCATAGGCATTACCACTTGCATTATTCAAAACAGAAGAATTTGGATATAACTCACTCATTGTTAGTAGTTTTTGCTCCCACGTAGCATTTAGTGCGACAACACCTGATAGATTTGCAATTGCCTCTAGAGAGCTCAAATTATTAGGATCTATTTCTAAGACTTTTTCATAATTAGATAATGCACTACTATAGTTTTTATTAATCACCGCTATAGCTCCAAGCCCCATTAAAGCTTTTAAATTCTTAGGATCTACCTTAAGAACTTCATTGAAACTTCTAGAAGCAGCTTTATAGTCTCCAGACTTATATAAATCATATCCTTCTGCAAGGTTTGACTTAGTACGATTAATCTTCACAACAGGAGCAGCCTTACGGACTAAGGATCGAGGTTTAGTTTTAGTTTTTTTACTAGAAGGTTGCTTGACCTTATATAACGCTTTCTTGCTTGATTCTGTATTAAAACTTGAAACAGTTCCCTTTGAAGCGCTAGAAACTTTATTCGAATCTACAGACCGCTCAACCAGTGAGTCTGTAGTAATTGACGGTTCTTCAAACACCACCTTAGAGGAGTTTTGAGATAAACTACTCATCTCTTTTGAATTACTAGCAACCTGATTTTTTTCTGTAAGCATGGCATTATGGCCAAGAGATTCACTTCTAGAATTGGAATCTTTAGGGACAACAACTAGCACATTATCATTGTCTTTATTCGATTTAGTTTCGGTAACAGCTTGTTTAGTAGTATTTTGAGATTCAGGCTTGATCTGTAACGTAGCAATATTATATTTCATCATACTACGCTCTAAACTTTCACTCTGCTCTTGATAGTAAATTATTCCGTAAAAACCGATCAAAACAAACAACATAATAACCATCAAGCTAAGCATGATTTTGGAAGATGTTGCATATTTTCTTTTTGTTGTAGTAGGAGCTGAGTTAGCGCCACTTACAAGAATCGGGTTTGACGCTAAACTATCTTCTTGGCGATAGCTCTTGTGTAAGCTAGTATCCGACTGATACCCTGGCAAATCATCTAAACTCCAGTCAAAACTGTCTTTTTGAGGATGAGGTTTGGTTAAAGAGCTATCTTTAACAGGCTCATTGAAAGCTGAAGAATTACTTCTTACCGACTGACCTTCTCCTAAAAGAGTATCGGACTGGCTTGAACCGACTCCAAGATCAGGATTAACAAGAGACATATTTTCATTAGATCTTTTTTCTTCGAAACCTATGCTACTAGGTTCTTGAACACCAGTATCAAGAGAATCAATCAATGAATTTAGATCGTCTTCAATTTCATAACCAGTTTTGCCTGTATCCAATTCAGGTACTGGACTATCCGAAAGATCGAAATTTTCAAATATTTGCTCAGTTTTATCTACTAGAACATCTTCTTCTCGAGTATTATCGACCTCTAATCCTAAATTTTGGGTTGTATCGGAAATGATATCACTATCGATTTCAAGAGAGGGTTCTACAAAAGAGTTTTCAGCGGTGCCTTGTTCAGATAATTGGAATGTAGCTTTTTCATCAAGATCTTCAACTTCTAAATCAGCAACGAGACTTTGTTCAGACTCTACCTCTTTGTCCAAATCAAGACTCGGAATCTCAGTTTTAATTTCAGATTGATCACCATCAACTTGATCCGCCAATTTGAAGGAAAACTTATCTTTCTCAGCCGAGGTCGATAGATCACTAGAGTTTACTTCAGTATCTAAATCGGAAGAAGATCTATCACTGTTTTCAGACAACTCAGACTTATTGTCATTATTACCAGATTCGAGATTCTTTTTCTCTTCTGCTGCTTTTTTTAAAGCGTCTAGAAGTACACTCACAATCAATTCACTTTTTAATAATTTTTTGTTTTCTTGAGAAAACGACTGACCGATGTTAAATCACCGTTATCAACATCTGGATTTTTAATAATGACAGGTCTAATAAAGATAATTAGTTCTCTTTTCTTCGTTGCCTCGTCACGTTTTGAGAATAGGTCTCCAACAAAAGGCACATCACTTACCCAAGGTAAACCTGAGCGACCAGAAGAATTACTGTCCTCAATTAAGCCCCCAATTATGGCCGTTTGTTTATTGCGCAACCTCAAGACTGATGACATCTCTTTTTCTTGAACCACTGGAATTCGGCTTTCAATATTAGTTAATGATGGGTTTGGGTCAAGTACAAAACCTATTTGTTTGGTGATTGTAGGTCTAACATTCAAAGTTATTTCTTCATCCTCACTAACAAAAGGAGTAACACTCATAGTAAAACCAACAGGTAAGGTATGAACTTCTGTTTCATATGTAGTAATAGTATTAGATGTACTTGAACTAGTGTTTACTTCAACAGTAAAATACACTAGATTCTCAACGACTTTTAACAAGGCCGTTTGATTATTAACTGCCATTATTTTTGGACTAGATAACACCTTAGAGTCACCAAACTGCTTCAGAAGCTGTATATTTGCAAGAACATTAAACTCACCGATTGCTGCTGAAGCACCAGAGCTATCAATTGTACTTATAGAAAAACCTCCATCCGGCCCACTAAATGGAGAGCTGAATTGCAATCCTCCATCACTTCCAAACATTCCATTCATAGCCGACCAATCTATACCAGTCTGATAATCATCATTCAATTCAACTTCTACGACTGTGGCTTCAATAAGAACCTGTTGTTCAGCTCGCTTAGTAACCTCAGTAATATACTTTTTTATTGCTTTGTGCTGCTTTATTGTAGTGTATACAGATATTATCCCTGCCTCGCCATTGACAACTGTATTTTGAGAAATGTTAGAAAGCTCAACAGCTTTACCCTTTTCACTACCTTCTGGCAGCAACACTTTGTTTGAGTTTGGGTCAAGTTGAGCCAACAACTTGATATTCTCTTCCAACCGCGTCCAAAAATCATTTTCAGAGCTAACTTGAACCTTTGTTGAGCTTGCAGGTGTTCCCCCAGAACCTCCCGAACTTTCAACACCAGAGGATACACTCATTTGCATATCAATAGACTCATTACTTGTTTTTTTGATATTTACATAATTGACTTTATAGTTTCTCCACTCTGGGTAATCCGGTTTAATAAGAATAGTATTGCCATCAACATCATAAACAAAACTAGCTTGATCACTCATGCGATCAAGAATTTTATCTAAAGGCTGATTCAATGCATTAATGGTGACAGAACCAGAAACGCCACTATAGATGTCTATTTCTTTTCCCGCGTCTTGTGCAATTTTAAATAGCAAATCAGACACAGGAACCCCAACTGCTGAGACAGAATAAGTATTTGAAGTAGAGTCATTAGAACCTAATGGAGGAAGCTGGGGAATCTCTGTTTGAACTAAACCAGGAATTGAGGCACTGTCAGATATCTCTTCTTCCAACTTTGATTTTGAAAGAATATGACCATCAGGAATAAAGTCATTTGAAACAGGAGGTGCCGGCTGATCTCGTTTAACCGCAGATTCCTGCTGACAAGCAGACATTCCAAAAACTAAAAATAGTCCAACAAAAATACTATAAATCTTATTACTTACTTTCATTGATAATCCCAACTTGTTCTAGTTTTTGATCGGTAAAACGTAAATTCTTTGATAATTTATCCATTGCGATAACATACGGCGCTGGACGCCTTACCTTTTGTGGCAAGTTCTCAATTATATTATTCAGCTCTGTAAAACTATCCGAAGGACTGTAAAAGGCCTTTAACCTAAAAACATTAACCTTGCCATTAAAGTCTATCAGAATCTTAATAGAATCTAAATCCATGCCAGAGGTTGAATAAAAATCTAAAGTAGCATCCAAGCTTGCAATGTGGTGAGTTGATAATTGAACAACATAACGAGATTGTTCATTTCTAGCCCATGCACTTGAACCAACATGAAGATCCAATATTGATTGAATCTTATCCCTTTTATAAAGAGAGAGCAACGTTTCTGGTAGTTTTTCAGGCTCAATCCTACCCGAAAACTTTGTATCTTGACCGACTTCAGGTGCCAATATTACTTCAGCAACCGTCTCAATAGCAATATCTTGGCTAGTACTAACCTCTAGGCTTTGAATATCTGGATATGACTCTAAAGCCTGCGAATCACCTTGAACAGTTGAATCCTGACCAGATTTAGCTTGTTCTTCAGGATCACCGGAGACACCTTCTAAATTATCAGTAATACCTAAATCTAGATCATCTTTCTGTTCATACGCTAAATCTTCGACAGAATTTGGGTTTAAAGGTGCAGATTCAGTAGAATTTAAAGTAGATTGATCTATTTTTTGGTTATCCAATCTATTTAAAGAGAAGAGAATGTAGGCTATCCACAGAGTCGCAGCAACCGTTGCAAAACCTAACAAATACAAAATACGGTTTTCAAACTCAGGCTTTTTGCCGAATTCTAGCTGCGGTAAATACTTAAAATGTTTATTCTGTATTTTTTTGTCACCGGCCCCGTAAGCTGCCATTAAGATTTTATCGGCAATGACATTAATGTTTCTTGGAAGCCCTCCAGTTAACTTTTGAATTCTTCTAGATACTTTTAAAGTAAAAACATCTAAGCCTTTATAACCCGCTTGACGCATTCTATAATTTAAATAAGCATGGACTTCTTTAGCATTGAAAGGCGGAACATAAATACTGTAAGAGATACGACTTTTAATCTGCCTAATTTTCTCATTATCTAAAGCTACGTCCAGCTCAGGTTGCCCAAAGAGAACCATTTGTAAAAGTTTTTCATCATTGGTTTCAATATTACTTAAAAGACGAATCTCTTCCAATGCATCAAATGTCATCGCCTGAGCTTCGTCTATTAGCATTACAACACGCTTCCCAGCCGAATGAAATTCCAGTAACTTTGAATAGATTAGGTTTGTTAAATCATATTTCTGGGTATGGTGCTTAGTATCTATTCCTAACTCAGTGCATGCATATAACAGAATATCTTTAGCTGAAAGATTTGGTGAATTTATATAAACTAGTTCAAAAGAGTCTGAAAGCTTAGTGGCTAAAAGCCTCAAAAGCATTGTTTTACCACTACCAACTTCTCCAGTAACTTTTAGAATCCCGTCTCCTCTTGAAATTGTATACATCAAAGCCTCAAGAATCTGTTCTCGAGAACCATCACGATAAAACATCTCTAACTGTGGGGTAATTTTAAAGGGAAAGGCATTTAGACCAAAAAACTTTAGGTACATCTAACTCTCTGGGGCATACAGAACACGGTTATAAAAATAAATAGATAATAGCATACATTTCCATTAAGCAAACTAAACACCAACTAAATTAAACTAAACTGATGTAAAAAATAAGGGCTTAGGAAACAAAAGTAACCAAAAACCA
>DBOI01000091.1 GCA_002299245.1 Hydrogenovibrio sp. UBA650 | reverse complement strand
CAAGTGAATTTTCACTGATACGCTCAAAACCTAAAAGCTCGGCAGTATACTCTCGTTCAATCGGGTAGGTTGTACCCGCTAATGCTGCTGATCCGAGTGGCATGGTATTTACACGTTTGCGGCAGTCTTGCAGACGTTCAATGTCTCGCTTAATCATCTCAAACCAGGCAAGCATGTGGTGACCAAAAGTCACTGGCTGTGCGGTTTGTAAATGAGTAAATCCAGGCATAATACTGTCAGCTTCTCGCTCCGCTAACATGACTAAGCCTTCCTGAAGACGTTTTAATTCCGGCAGAATGGCATCAATCTCATCACGAATGTAAAGACGAATATCCGTTGCAACCTGATCATTTCTAGAGCGACCAGTGTGTAACTTTTTACCAGTGACGCCAATAAGAGCAGTTAAACGAGCCTCGATATTCATGTGAATATCTTCCTGCTTAATTGACCATTCAAAGTGTCCATGCTCTATTTCACTTTGAACTTGAGCCAGGCCTTGCAGAATATCGTTTAGTTCATCATCATTTAGAATTCCAACCTTAGTCAGCATTTTTGCATGGGCCATAGAGCCCTGAATATCTTGCTTGTACATGCGCTTGTCAAACTGAATTGAGGCAGTAAATGCTTCGACAAAAGCATCCGTTGATTCACTAAAACGTGCGCTGGATAGTTTTTCCTGATTGTGTTCGTTACTCATTAATTCGATTCTTTTCTCAATTCTTAATTTGTTTTTGGGAGTGCGGGCAGGGCTTGATTTAATTTCCTGTCCCTGACCTGTTGTTCTAATAACTCGACGGTTACCGGTATCTCTGTTTTTGATCCCATGGTTTTATAGGCAATAATTAAACTTCTGTGGATTACATTTGTGAACAAGGTGACTTCTTGTATTCCCACAATTCGAGGACCTACTTCATTGCCATAGCCGTCTAGAAATAATACCGTGGGTGTCAAGTCGGCATCACGTTGATAGGCGAAGTTGGCTTTTTTTATTAATTGACCATTAAAACCTTTAATTGGTTCATCATCGTCAATGGCAACGTGGCGCATTAACATCTTATCTTCATACAGGCCGCCATAGGCCATAGGTTCAAGTACCTGCTCAACAAGTAGTTCGCAGTATTCACACCACTCCGCTCCAAACATCAACATAATTGGCAGTTCAGTCTGTTTGGATTCTATGCCCAGAGCCTGAAGGTCATTCAATTCAGCAAAGTGTTTATTTGAACCAGCATGAACAGGCATTACCAAAAATGTAAAGCTGGTAAATAGTGTTAAAAGAAATCCATAAACCCGCATATCAACTCCTTGAAGAGTGTATTTTATAACGAGAGCGGCAATATCTCGAATCTTATTGCAAATCTATTGGATTGCTAGGGTTTTGTTTCTAAAACTATTGGTGTTTTTCCAGTAAAATGTAGCCTAATTCGAAATAAAGATCTCTGTTTGTCAGTTCTGGAAAAATAATGAAAAAAACTTTAAGAATCGCAACTCGTAAAAGCCCGCTTGCCATGTGGCAAGCCGAATTTGTTAAAGCGAAATTGGAAGAAGCACACCCCGGTCTTGAGGTTAAGCTGCTGCCAATGTCGACCAAAGGCGATAAAATTCTTGATGTTCCGCTGGCTAAAATTGGTGGCAAAGGCTTGTTTACAAAAGAGCTCGAAGATCGAATGATGGATGGTGATGCTGATATTGCGGTGCACTCAATGAAAGATGTTCCTATGGAGTTGCCAGAAGGTTTTGCTCTCGGCGCGGTTTTAGAAAGACACTCGCCAACTGATGCGTTTGTCTCCAATACCTACACAAGTTTTGATGAATTACCTCAAGGCGCGATATTAGGGACATCGAGTTTGCGCCGTAAAGCTCAGTTAATGGCTTTGCGTCCAGATTTGGATGTACGCGACCTGCGAGGTAATGTCGGTACTCGTTTAGGCAAACTGGATGCTGGAGATTACGATGCCATTGTTTTAGCGACATCTGGTCTGCAAAGATTGGGTTTGGATGAGCGTATTAAGCATGAAATAGCGCCAGAAATTTGTTTGCCAGCAGTAACACAGGGGACTTTAGGTATTGAATACTTTGCTAAGGACGAAGAAACCTTGGCACTGATTCAAGTTCTGAATCATAAAGAAACCGAAATAAGAACTACCGCTGAAAGAGCCATGAACCATCGCTTGGAAGGTGGTTGCCAAGTCCCGATCGGAGTGTTTGCAGAACTTCAAGAAGATCAGCTACGCTTAAGAGGTTTAGTTGGTTCGATTGATGGATCAACCATTCTAAAAGCTGAGATGAATGGTTCCGTTTCAGATGCAAAAAAGCTTGGAGTTGAGCTGGCAGAAGAGCTTTTAGAGCAAGGTGCAAAACAGATCTTGCAAGAAGTTTACGCCAGTAACTAAGTTTTTGTTTTTTGAGGATTATTTGAATTGAGTTTTACCCTCCTTAATACTCGGCCAAGCCATCAGGCGCAAGCCCTGAATAAACTCATTCAAAAAGCCGGCGGTACAAGTATTGAGTGCCCAACAATTCAAATTAAATGGTTGGATACGCCGATTCCAACAATAGAAGGTAAGGTTGATAAAGTCATTTTTATCAGTACTAATGCTGTTAGAGGCCTGTTAAAACTGTCCTCTGAATGGCAACAGGAAGTTGGGGAGGCAGATTGTTTTGCAATTGGAAAAGCAACGGCAGAGTTGGCGCAGCAGAATGGCTTAAAAATTCAAACGCCTTCTGCTATGCAGTTTGATAGTGAACACTTGTTAGAGCAAGCTGATATGCAACAGGTTTCAGGTGAAAATATTCTAATTGTGAAAGGTCGGCATGGACGAAAGCTAATTGAAAATACGCTTATTGAAAGAGGCGCAAAGGTTTATCAATGGGAGCTATACCAGAGAGTTGCAGAACCAATTTGTCTGGATGATTGGACGAGATTAAATGGTTCAATCTATCCTGTTTTATTGATAACCAGCATAGAAAGCTGGCAAAACCTCAATACTGCAATTGAGAACTTATCCAAAAACAGTTCACCTGCATTAACTGCAGTTGTCTTTAGTCAACGCATTGCCGATCAAATGAAATCTGATGGTTGGTTCAAACCGATCCAGTTAGTCCAAACCCAATCTAATCAGGGTATTATGGATGCAATTGGGCAAATAGTAGTAGAATATCGGTCAAGCTAAGCTTTTTAAGTGCTAAGGCATAATAGTAAATAGGTGTTGTATGTCTGAACGAATTAAACCAAATGCTGAACATCGAATTGTAGACGGGGAGATTATTCCCGGAGAAATTGATGAAAAAATTCAGAGAGGCAGGGAGTTTTCGGAGCAGAAAAAGGCCCTTAAAGAAACCGATCAAAAGGAGTTTGCTGAGAGCTTTAAACAAGAAGAGAGTGGTTCTGAGGACCCGGATTCGATTTTGAAAGATGTCGACCCTCAAGCATCAATAAGTGAATGGCTTGAACCTCCTACTTTTTTTCAGCGTTATGGCAGCTGGTTTTTTTCATTTCTGCTGTTCTTAATTCTTTTCATCATCATGATTGTAACGCGCCCTGATTCAGACTGGCAAATCCAGAAAATCAATGATTTGCAGACAGAGGTTTCGATTTTAGACGAAAAGAATCAGCAGCTATTACAGCAGTTTCAAGAAGTTGAAGCCAAAAACCATGACCAGATCATCGAACAGGTCAATACCATCTTCAGTAAACCAGAAAATCGTCCGGCAGTCAGTCAAGACGATATCTACCAGTTGGAAAAGAAGTTAAAGCAGAGACTTGCTAAGTTAGAAACTGAACTGGCGAGCTATTCTAATAATGCCTCTGAGCAGATAGAAAAATCTCTCGAAGAGCTAAAAAAAAATTCTACTCAACTCTCTCCTGAAGCAAGTCAGAAACTTAAAGAACTAGAATCTACGCTGCAAAATCATTTGCAAGAAGCCTCTAAAAAATTCGAAGACCTGTTTCTGTTTAAAAAAGAACAGAAAATTCTGACTGACAGACCCACAAAAATATCGCTTGATGCTCCCTTAGATAGTTTGCAAATCCAACAGTGGATTGTTGAGGTCAATACCCAGTGGATGCTACACGGTCGTATAGCTGAGACTCAGCAGCAACTATTCGCTTTGGAGCAGGCCGTCAGTCTGAGTGATTATGCCTATACTACCGAATTAGCAAGGTTGATCGGCCAGGATTTAGGTTACTTAAAGCAGTTACAAGATAAATCTCTGAAATTACCTGTCCCTGATACTACCCAGTTAAAAAAGGCAATCGCCAGTTTGACAGAGGATAATATCGAAAAGCTGAAATCAGCACAGGCTGAGATTAAGCCAGAGAATAAAGCCGAGCCTTCTGGTATGGAAAAACTGATGGATAGTTTTAGTCAGTTAATCAGTGTCAAAAAACGGCAATCTGATACCCAGATTACAGAAGTTAACTCTATTTTGTTAAATGATGTGATGAAGCAGCGATTAGCATTGTTAGTAGATCGTTTGCAATGGGGCATTACAACCCATTCAAAGCCAGTTGTTGATCAAACTGTAAGCGACATTCAAGAGTTTATTAATCAAAACTACACTAATCAATCAGCAAGGTTTAATGGCTTGCTTGACCCTTTTAAACATATTGAATTTGTGAGTAAACGCCCGCTGACAATTCTGAGTTTAGACGATGCGATGCAGCAATAAACTGCATATGGAGCCGATTGACCCACCATGAAACTGATCTTTACCCTTGCAATAGCCCTTTTAGTTACTTCTAGCCTGGCGACTCTTCTTCTCTATGACAACGGTCAGGTCGCGATGGTTTGGAACGACTGGGTGGTAGAAACAAGTGTTAGTTTTCTGCTTGCTGCAACTATTATTATTTTTCTACTTGCCTATGTTTTCATTCGCGTGCTAATGAATGTTTGGAATCTGCCAGTATTTTGGAAGCGACATAGAAAGTTACGTCAATACAGTCGTGCAGAAACCGCCATGGCCAAAGGCATGATTGCGCTTGAATATGGCGATTGGCACAAGGCTGAAAAGCAACTGATTAAAAGCGCAAAAAATAGTGAAGCAGGGTTAGTCCATTATTTAAGTGCCGCGAAGATGGCCCACAACCAAGGTGCTTATGATCGCCGTGATAACTATATTTCACAGGCCAGAGATGTTTATCCACTGGAGTATGTCACTATTGGTTTAGTAGAAGCAAGGCTGATATCAGAACAAAAACCTGAAACAGCAGTGGCAATTCTGCAGACTTTACACGAGCAGCAGCCAAAAAACACCGCAGTATTGGCTGAATATGCTTCTGGTTTGCAAAAACTTGGTTATTGGGAAAGTTTGGCGGAACTCCTGCCTGAACTTAAAAAAACACGGGCATTAGACTCCAGTGAATATTCACTGCTTGAACAGAAATACTGGGCAGGAAAGCTGGCGTCGGCTAATGACATTGAGCAGCTAGATGAAATCTGGCACTCATTAAACCGTAAACAGCAGTTTAATCCTGAAATTCTCTCTGAATTTGTTGAGCAGAGAATTGGCTGGGGGCAAGAGGTAAATTTACAGGCCTTATTGCAAAAATCGTTGAAGAAACAGTGGAGTGACCGTTTGGTATATCAGTTTGGACGTTTAACATTAGGCCCAGCATTTGAGAGATTGAAGCTTGCAGAGAAGTGGTATAAACAAACGCCCTCACAACAGGACAACCCTGTGCTTTTACTTACTCTAGGTAGGTTGGCATGCCAAAGTCAGCTCTGGGGACTTGGTCAGAGCTACCTCAAACAGAGTCTTAAAATTCGTGCTGAAGTCGAAACTTTTCATGCCCTGGCACAGTGCTATGAGGCTGAAGGCAAAGAAAACCAAGCGGCCCTAACTTATAAAGAAGCAATTATTCAGTTGGAAAATAAATAAAGCACTGCCTTTATGAGTTGAAAGGCTTAATTTTTTTAATCAAACCTTCCCTGAAAACCTAATCTAGATTTTAATATTCTTAAAATTTTTCAGCCGATTGGCTTGAATTCGCTGCTGCAAATAGACCTAAAATGCTCTAATTTTGTTTGTTTTTGTAAGGAGGGTAGCGGCCAGTCTGGTGTGGAGCTCTTTGCATCTCTTCAATGGCTTTTTGAAGTACATCTTTAGCTGAGGTGTGGTCACAACTGTATGTTGAATGACCAACTTGAATGGTAAATTCGTACTCCGGCAGAGCAGTGTTTCTATTCGCCTCTTCCGGAAGGGGGTTGTTAATCAGGCGACGATAGATATCGTCTTTTACCATGTGTATTCCAGCGTCATCTGTTTCGGGGGCAACAACAGCAAAAATATGCTCATCAAGACGAAATGACATGTCTGTTTCTCGGGTTGCGTTGTGCAGGTTATTTCCAAAATACATGTATTTTGAGCCTGGCTCTTCCTCTTCAATATTTTTAGCGGTTGAGTTAAGAACTCTTACTTGAACCAGCTTGATAACCATTAATGAAAACGGGCGCTTATATCGGTAGCTTCGAAACACCTCGTAGCGCATCACTTCATTAAAGCGTGCCTGATGAAAGACTCCCGTCTCGTGTTCGGTGACCATCAAGGCATCAAGCTTGTCATATATGCCGCGAATACTATCAACATGCTCTGTAATGTATTCATCAATGTGATCAATCTCTAACATTTCATGAGGAGAGCGTTGCCAATCGATTTTGCGTTCTGTGCTGCTGATTTTCAGACGTCTGATCCGGTCGGCTAGTTTTATTAAAGGCTGCAGTAAGTTTGACTCTATCAATTGACTGGTTGAGTATGCGGCAATGATGGTAAACAGCAAAAAGAAAATGGTGAAGAAGGTGATTGCCGCAGAGGCGTAACTCTTCTCAATGTTCATGGGAGCTTGAATAAGCATGGTCCCAATAAGATCACCTCTGTAGAGATCTCCTGCTCCAAGTGGAATACCTGCGCAATCAAGGCAGGCTGTTTGAAACTTTATCGGAGTTGCAATACAGATATTGTTGTTACGTATGTTAGATTCTTTTACCGTCTGCTCTTCGCTTTCTGCCTGTCTAATAAAGCTTAGCATTCTTGCTTGATGAGGTGTTTCAGGCTCTATTACAGGGTCATCGGCATCTAAAAACAGAGGTGCTTTTTGAAGCGTAATGATCGCTCCAGGTATTTTCTCGGAGATTTCATTTTCAAGCAATTGCAAATTGTCTGGCTGCCAACCGGTTGATAAGTGATCGTTAATTGCTTCAAAAGCAATTGTTTCAACGTTATCAATATCTTCACCGATGTGACTGTTAAAGTAGGAATAGGCAAATATGGAGATAATCGGTAATGTGATTAATAGGCTTAAACCAATCGCCAGGAATAACTGGCGAATTAGCACAGATTTAAAGGTTGTTTGCTTATGTGAATCTTGGGAGATCTCTAACTGCAGTATCCATGCCATAGGCGGTTTTTATTAAAACAAGTCTCTTTAGACTCATTAATTTGTTCGCTCTAGTTTTAATGTTCAGATAATTGAAATACTATCCGATTAAATACCTAGCAATAACTTGGGTCTTTACACCACGTAGCGCCATCCATGATTAGACTTAATGGACAATTTTTTCGTCGTTTGCACCTGCATCAATAAAGTCTTGCTTGGCAGTCTGGGTCATATTCCAGGGCCCGCACATATAGATGGTACTGTTTTTCAGTTGCGGGTGCTGTTCCAAGGCCTTTAAATGAACCAAGCCGGTCTCTCCAGTCCAATCATCATGCTGTTCAGATAAAACTGGGATGTACTTAATATGAGGGTGTTGCTGGCTGATGTCTATCATCCAATCATGCATGTAAAGATCATCTTTATTGCGCGCTCCCCAGTAAAAACTGATTGGCACAGATACGTTTTGTCGTAATGATTCCTGCAAAATAGCACGCATTGGGGCAAATCCTGTGCCTCCAGCAACAAACAAAATATGATCGTGAGAGGCTTGTAAAGCCATCTGGTTTTTTGGCCCTTGCATCACCAGCTGATCACCGGCTTTACTGGCAAACAACTTTTCCATCCAAGCGCTGTCGAGCTCGTTTCTGATATGACATTCTATTAAGCCATCTTCACGAGGGGCGCTGGCAATTGAAAATGGTTTTAGATCGGATGCCTCAAAGCCAAGCATGATGTAATCCCCCGCTTGATAGGCAATGGGGTGTTCTGGCTGCATAAGAAGCTGGATAATTTGCGGGGTTAGTTTTTCTACATGTACCACTTTCATTACATGCAGGGTTTCGTTGTCTGCCATTGGGGTTCCTTAAATATTAAACTCTGTCCAAACCGGAGCGTGATCTGATGGCTTTTCCATGCCGCGAATATCATAGCCAACTTCGCTTGCAACAGCTTTACTGTTTAGTGACGAAGTTGCCAGAACCGTGTCAATTCGGAGGCCTCGTCGAGGTTCACGATCAAATCCTCTGGAGCGATAGTCAAACCAGCTAAATACATCGTTGGTATCAGGGTGTACTGTTCGGAATGTATCAAATAGGCCCCAATCAATGAGTCTTTGCCACATTTCTCGTTCTTCTGGTAGAAAACTGGTTTTGCCATCTCTCAGCCAGCGCTTGCGATTTGGTTCACCAATACCGATATCGAGGTCCGTTGGTGAAATATTGAAATCACCAATTACGGCTAATGCTTGGTCAGGAGAGCAGTCACTCCCTAAATAGTTCATAAGATCGTCGTAGAATTTGATTTTGGCTGGAAACTTCACCGGGTGATCACGATTTTCTCCTTGCGGGAAATAGCCATTTATGACTCGAACTTGTTCACCGTTTTCCAGCTCAAAATCACCTATAATCATTCGTTTCTGAGAATTCTCATCATCGGTTTTCCAGCCTTTTTGAGAGGCCTGTAATTTTATGCCTTTACGGTACAGAAGTGCTACGCCATAGTGGGTCTTCTGCCCCATAAATATCGCTTCATAGCCCATTGTATTTAAGTCATCAATTGGGAATTCGTGATCCTGAACCTTAGTCTCCTGAAGGCCGATGATATCGGGCTGGATTTGATCGGTTAAGGTTTGTAATTGGTGAAGCCGAAGGCGTACACTATTTGTATTAAACGAGACGATTTTCATACTCTGGAAATTCCTGGAAAGGTGTGTTCTCAATCATTTTTGATATTTGAATTATAACGGATTTAGTTAATTAGAACTTCCTTAAAAGTAGCTTTCATTAAGACTTCTGCTATGATGTTCAACAAATTAATATAGACCTATTATTTCAGTGGATTTTCTATGACTCATGTTTATCGTTTGATCATTTCCTGCCCGGATCAAGTGGGGATTGTTGCCAGTGTAGCTAACTTTATTTCTGAAAAGGGCGGTTCAATTGTTGAAGCTAACCACCACACCGATGCAAACAACGGTTGGTTTTTTATGCGCCATGAAATTTTGGCTTCGTCATTAAATTGCTCTTTGGATGAATTTAAAGCCGGTTTCAAACAGGTTGCGGATCAGTTTCATATGGAATGGTTTATGGCGGATTCTGAAAAGCCGAAGAAGATCGCTCTATTTGCTTCTAAGGAATCACACTGTCTGGCGGATCTATTGCACCGCTGGCATGAAAACGAACTGCCTGGTGAAGTTGCTTGTGTGATCGCCAACCATGAAGATCTGCGTTCAATGGCTGAATGGTACCAGGTTCCGTTCCACTATATTCCGGTAACTCCCGACAATAAGCCGCAAGCTTTTGCAGATACCGAGTCGGTAGTTGAACAGTATGATGCTGATGTGATTGTCCTGGCACGCTATATGCAGATTTTACCTCCGCAGATGTGCGCTGATTATTCAGGTCAGGTTATTAATATTCACCATAGCTTTCTACCTTCTTTTGTTGGCGCCAAGCCTTACCATCAAGCTAGTGAACGGGGAGTTAAGCTCATAGGTGCGACCTGCCACTATGTCACCGAAGTTTTGGATGCTGGCCCCATTATTGAACAGGACGTTATTCGCATTAGTCATTCACACACCATCGATGATATGAAACGTTTAGGCCGCGATGTTGAGAAAACGGTTCTTGCCAGAGGTCTGCGCTATCACCTTGAAGATAGAGTCTTAATTCACGGCAATAAGACGGTGGTATTTGCAAATTAGTTGTAGCCTCTAGCTCTATTGCATGCAAGATTGGCGTTTGAGTTATCCAGCCACTTCTTAATCATCGTTTTCAGCGCGGTTTCAACTGATTTTCTGCCGGCAAGATGATGTCGATGAGCAACGCTCTCCCAGCTATTGGTTTTTAGTATTTTGTCACACCAAACTTCTTGTTCAGTTGGGGAAGACTGGTAGATTTTGCAAGCTGATTGTAAGCTCCACTCCCATAGTTTAATGCTGATCGATTCGTAAGGCCTTTCGCCATTTGAGTAGTTGGACATCGCTTTTTCGAGCCCATAATTGGTCTTTTTAAAGCGAAAGGTTTGCATGATTTGCAGTATCTGTGAGGCGCTTAAATTGGGTAGCGATTCGAACAGCAGATGAGGGAACTGTTCTTGGAAGCGGTTCTGAATCATAGATAGGGCCTGGCGAGACATAGCGCTTATTGGCTTGGCCACCACAATATTATGTGACCCGCTGGCTTTATCGCGTTTAACCCCAACATGCAAAGGCCAAAAGCTTTCCTGGAACCAAAAGGTCAGAAGTTCATCACTACCGCCAAAGCTACTGCTCAGGTAATCAATACGCTTCTGTTGGCCAAGCTTTTCAATGAACCGAATCAGATTATGACCAATTTTCTGGCGTTGCAGTTCCGGATGAACAGCAATCCGCATGATTCTTAACGTCGATAGCAGCATAAAGTCTTGCTGAGCGTAGTGTTTGGTCAGGAGTTGAGGTACCAAATGCCCGTGTGCACGGCCCTTTACCGGATTAATTTTACCTTCGGCAACACACAAAGCGGCGCCAACAATAACTGAGTCGTGGCCTTCATCGATAGCCTCAGCAATCACAATTTCAATATTGGGAGCATTCAGAAGCTGTTGAAGATCATTGGGGCTGGTTTGATAGTGGGCTTGAACGAGAATTCCAAAAACAGATTCAAGCTTGGTTTTGTCATTCAGCAACTCCTGAGCGCTGACGGTTTTGTACTCAATTTGCTGATTGTCTGGGTTAGAGCTTATCTCATCGTCTAGCTCCGGAGTTTGAGCATTTAATAAAAGTGCATCAAATACCGTTTTTTCAAGAGGGTCATGCTCCGCCCAGCGAATTGG
>DBOI01000136.1:2711-20394 GCA_002299245.1 Hydrogenovibrio sp. UBA650 | reverse complement strand
CAGCAACTCAAGCTTATGCACAGACAGATCTTGAGATGCTTTGGAAGAAACTCGATACTGATGGTAACGGTATTATTTCTGTAGAAGAAGGCGCAGAGTCTAAAATTGTTGAATCTCAGTGGGGTTCTGTAGACTTAAACCGAGATAACCAATTAACCTTTAGAGAGTTTTCTTTGGTTCAGCTGCCAAAGAGCTAATACTCTTAAAAATACTCTCCTCCTAGTAGTTTCCCTCTAAGCCTGTTTTTTAACGTCTTTTTTCAGGTTGAGAGGGTTTTTTATCACCAGACATTGAAAAAATAATTTTAGCTAGCCACATTTCTTAGCTTGCTTTCTATACATCCTTGCGCGATTAGAGACTTTTTTAGCAACCTTAATTAACCAGTCTTTTTTTAGATAGTTTCGTTTTTTGTAGCCCGTGTGACCTTCATGGTAGGCAAGGTAGAGTTTGAAGGTATCTTTTCTTGAAATTCCCAGTCTTTTGTATGACTGATAGTTATACCAGCCAATGAAGTCTAGAGAGTCCTCAATATCTGAGCGTGAGGCACCCCAGTTACCAGTTGCTTTCATATAGTCATGCCAGGTCCCATCTTTAGCCTGCGGGTAGCCATAAGCTGAAGATCGGCGTGGCATTGGGATGAACCCCAGAGCATATTCACGTTTCGGTTGAGCATCTGGTTTGAAGCGTGATTCTTGATGGATAAAGGCCATAGCAACGTAATCAGGGGTGCCCCAGCGTTTATAAGCTCGTTTTGCTCCATCTTGCCAATCATCATCGTGATAGTAGATCGAACAGAGATTATCCAAGCTCTTTGTAGGAGGCGGGCTACTGCTACAGCCAGCGAGGAGAATAAGTGAAAGAATAGCGGTACTTACCAGTAATTTTTTATAAAAATTCATGGGCTATCCAAAATGACCTTTGTTTTTTTAATTAGAACTACCGTATACAAATTCGGTTCGGTAAACAACCTCTTTATGGTTATTTAATACTTCGAGATACCATTTTCCTTGCCAGGCACTGGATAGTTTTTTAGATGACCAGGTTCGGAATTTATCACTTTTGATATTCAATTCAATTGTAGCCAGAATCTCTTTATCTGTTCGCCAACGGTGGTAGATTTTTTGTCCATTAGCGTTTTCAATTTGAGTGTAAAAGTAGAGTTCGCGGATATATTTTGGTACTGAGTCGGTGAATGTTTCTAATGGTTGGCGATCAATTACATTTTTACTAATTGAGGCTTGACTGATTTTGATATTACTACTAACAACGGTAGCTAAAGGAATAGGCTGTTTTTGTTCTTTTTGCTGAGTTTGTTGGAGATCCCTACGCTGCGCGTCGGTTAAAATTGACAGGCCTTGAAGGTGGCCTGTTAATTTGTTCTCAGGTAGCTTATCTGACGGATTACTCAGCTGTGAACTTATTGATTCAGGTTGATTGTTTTCACCATATATCAAGGCTTGCTGCTCAGCTTGCTCTTTTTCGATATTAGAGATCATTAGGCCTGCGGTTGCCAGGCCTCCTACAACCATAACCGCGAACCAGATAAAACGGTGTTTCCAATCAGGCTTAGCTGACTCTTCTTGTGCAAGAGTTACATCTTCAACCGCTTGCTCCCAGCCTTCTTGAAAATACTGGCGAAGTTCCATGTCCCGGCGAATATCACTGGGCATGCTGTTGACGCTTTTGCCGCCAATAGCTAGTCGATAGCCGGTTTTAAAAGCGTACTGAAAATGTGGATTGTCAGTTTCTGGAACTCGCATACATCATCATGTTTCTAACTATTTTGAGATTGATCAAATAGTGCTTCGGTGAAGTCTTTACTATCAAATACCCTCAGGTCATCAATCGATTCTCCCACTCCGATAAACCGAATAGGGATCTGTTGTTGTTCTGCTAGAGCATAAACAATACCACCTTTGGCAGTACCGTCCAGTTTGGTCAGAGTAATTCCACTGACATCAACCGCTTCTGAAAATTGTTCAGCCTGATTTAGAGCATTTTGCCCTGTACCTGCGTCAATCACCAACATGACCTCATGAGGTGCTGTTTCATCAACCTTAGCCATAACTCGTTTAACCTTTTTAAGTTCATCCATTAGGTTTGATTGAGTGTGCAAGCGGCCTGCGGTGTCGGCAATCAAAACATCGATTTTTTTGGCTTTGGCAGATTGAATGGCATCAAATATAACCGCAGCAGAATCAGCGCCTGTTTTCTGCGCCATAACAGGAACTTGATTACGTTCACCCCAGGTTTGCAACTGCTCAACCGCGGCAGCACGGAAAGTGTCACCCGCAGCCAACATTACAGATTTACCTTCAAGCTGATACTTTTTAGCCAGTTTACCGATGGTTGTGGTTTTACCAACGCCATTGATACCCACTATTAAAATCACAAAAGGACCTTCATTATTGGAAAGGTGGCTGTCTATATCTAAAGGCAACGACATTGGATTGATGATATTTTGTAATTGAGTTTTCAAGGCCTCTAACAGAGCTTCAGGTTCTTTTAGTTCTTTGCGGGAGACCTTTTGCGTCAGGTCGGCAATAATTCTGTCCGTTGCTTCAATCCCTACATCAGCGGTAAGTAGAATCATCTCTAGATCATCAAGCAGATCCTGATCGATCTCTTTGCGACCTAAAACCAGATTGGCTATGCTCTCGGTAAAGCTGCGACGTGTTTTGCTCAGGCCTTGTTTTAAACGTGTAAAGAAACCAGCTTTATTGATTTCAGATTGGCTCTCTTTCAGTTGTTCCGGTTGTGTAGGCTGTTCTGTTTCTACTAGAGCTGCTTCTCCGGCTTCATTCGCAGGGATTTCAATTGTTTCAGGTTGGGTTTGTTCAAGTTCTGCTTGTTCAGCTTTAGTTTGCTGAAGTTGTATTTGTTCAGGTTCTGCTGGCACAGCCTGTACAAGGTTATCTTGCTGTTCCGGCTCGGTTGCTAAGGCAGGTTTTTCAGTAACGTCATCAGTTGTTTGCTTTTCTATTGCCGTGACAGTTTCTTCGACAACTTCCATTTGCTGTTCGGAAGGTTGTTGGGAGTCGAGTTCTGACTCTATTTCCTGATCGTTTTCTTTATGTTTATCTTTGTTGCGGCGAAAAAACTTCAACATGTAGGAATCCTGAATCTTGATTAATTTTATAGGCAGGTATTATAAATGAAATCTGTAAGATAATGGGTTAACCCAGCTTGAGCTTAGAGCAATTGGCACTATAATTCTAAAGACTATAAAAAATAAAAATTCCTTCAGGGGGCTATATGCGATCAATAGGTATGCTTCTTTTGTTATCTGCTTTCAGTACACAGCTAATGGCAAAAGTCACCGAATACACGCTTGATAATCAGATGAAAGTGGTGGTTAAAGAGGATCATCGCGCACCGGTTGTTGTACATCAAGTCTGGTATCGAGTCGGTTCTAATCATGAAAATAATGGTGAAACCGGTATCTCTCATATGCTTGAACACATGATGTTTAAGGGTTCTAAAAACTTAAAGCCTGGAGAGTTCTCAAAAATTGTTTCGCGATTGGGCGGAGAAGATAACGCCTTTACATCGAGTGACTACACCGCCTATTACCAAGTTGTTGGCAAGCAGCATCTAGAGCGTGTGATGGATATGGAAGCGGAACGTATGCGCCATATTGTGCTAACTGATGAAGAGTTCTATAAAGAGCGTGATGTGGTCACTGAAGAGCGGCGTCAGCGTACAGAAGATAAGCCAACAGGAAAACTCTGGGAGCAATTCAACGCCACTGCATTTATGAATAGCCCTGCACGTCATCCTGTTATTGGTTGGATGTCAGATATTCTAAATTACAAGACAGAGGATGCGCGCGAGTGGTACGACAGATGGTACGCACCTAATAACGCAACATTGATTGTGGTAGGGGATGTTAATCCGGATGAAGTGCATGAGTTGGCTAAAAAATACTATGGTAAATATAAACCAAAGAAAATCGAGGCGCCACGCCCGCAGATTGAAGTCGAGCAAGAGGGTGAACGCCGTATTACTCTAAAAGACAAAACCAATAATCCAATTATTATGATGGGCTTTCATGCCCCAACTCTGGTCACAGCGGAGGACGAAGCGACGGTGCGTGAAGTTTACGCACTTGAAGTGTTGAGTTCAGTGTTGGATGGAGACAGCTCATCGCGGTTGACTAAAAATCTGGTTAGAAAATCGCAGGTTTTAGCCAGTGTTGGTGCTGGCTATGATGGAGCAGATAGGTTAAAAACTTTATTTTATTTTAGCGCTTCACCTTCAAAAGGCTTTGAGCCAGCTGATGCGGAAAACGCGATTTGGCAAGAAATAGACAAATTAAAAAATGAACTGGTTTCTAAAGAAGAGCTGGAACGAGTATTAGCCCAGTCTGAAGCACAATATATCTATCACCAGGATTCAACTCAGGCGCAGGCTATTGTTTTGGGTCGTTTAATTAGTGTCGGCTTGTCAGCTGATACATTGGAAAACTGGGTTGATGAGATTCGTAAAGTCACTCCAGAAGAGATTCAGCAGGTTGCAAAAAAGTATTTCCGAAAAGATAGGATGACCGTTGGTACCTTACTGCCAAATACTGAAACAGAAACTAAAAAAGGGTCTTCATCAACTCATAGCGGAGGAGTGAAATAATGAAAAAGTATATTCTGCAAACTTGTGTTGTTATTGCCTCTCTGTTGATGACGTTACCTGCTTTGGCGGGAATCGATATTCAAACCTGGCAAACCAGTAAGGGTGCCAAGGTTCTGTTTGTTGAGAGTAAACAGCTTCCAATGCTGGATATAGAGGTCACTTTTGATGCTGGATCAGCCCGTGATGGTGATATCTGGGGCTTGGCTTCAATGACCTCTCTTATGTTGGGTATGACAACCAGTAAATATAGCGAAGATCAGATCAACGAAGCGTTTGATGCAGTGGGTGCTAATATTGGCAGAAGTGCCGGACGCGATAACGCTTCTATTTCACTGCGAACTCTGACGCGCGAAAAAATTATGAATAAAACTCTGCCACTGTTTGCTGAGCTAATCAGTGATACAACTTTTGATAAAGCAGTTTTTGAGCGTGAAATGAAACGTTTGAAGATTGGTTTAAAGCAGCGAGAACTTAGCCCTCGAAGCATTGGTAGTGATCAGAAATGGACCAACCTATATGGTGACCATCCCTACGCGCACAACTCTTCGGGAACCCTGGAAACGGTTGAGCAGATTGATCTTGAAAAAATAAAAGCCTTTTACCAAAAGTACTATGTCGCCAGCAATGCCACTATTGCAATGGTAGGTAGTATTGATCAAGCCAGAGCTAAAAAGATTGCTGAATCCTTAACTCAAAACTTACCAGTCGGAACCAAGCCTGAGCCGATTGCCAAACCAAAGCTTCAACAGGCCAGAGAGATAACAGTGGAGTTTGATTCTACTCAAACGCAATATAGTCTTTCTCAGTTGGGTATAGAGCGAGGACACCCGGATTATGTTGCTCTTTATGTTGGTAACCACTTGTTTGGTGGCAGTGGATTTGGTTCACGTTTAATGGAAGAGGTGAGAGAAAAACGCGGCTTGGTCTACAGTGTTTACAGCTACTTTGCGCCCATGAAACAAACCGGCATTTTTACCATCGGTCTGTCGACTAAAAATGCGAGTGCTTTGGAGGCTGACAAGGTGGTTAAAGATACTCTTAGTGCCTTCCTAAAAGATTTTTCTCAACAGGACTTTGAGGCGATTAAACAGAATTTGTTAGGTGGTTGGCCGATGCGGATTGACAGTAACTCTAAAATTATTGGTTATCTATCGATGATCGGTTTTTACGGTATGCCGCTGGACTATCTTGAGTGGTTTCCAGAGCAGGTTGAGAGAACAACTAAAGAGGATGTTTTAAAGGCCTGGCAAAAGCATCTTGATCCCGAAAAAATGTTGAGAGTTATGGTCGGCAAACCTGCCTAACGATTTTTAAAAATGGTATTTGTTATTCGCCCTTTTCTATAAGGGCGATGTATTTTTTCTCACGCTGGATAACGGCAAACATTAACAGTGTGAAAACCAGCAAAATCAATATTAAGGCTGAGAAAAGAATTGGCACTATCATTGCCATCATCTGCAAGCTGCCGTAATCAAAACTGTTGTCTTGAATCCGAACCATTGCGGCATATGGATTGATGAGCCATGGGGTTTGCATCCACAAAAAAGCAACCAGGCCTGCCAAAAGCAGGATTAGAAAACCTGCTGCATAGGGCCACAAAGCAATTAACTTTTTTCGTTTTTGTATGAACTCTAGGTCAGCATTTTGTTTTTGCATTTCTAACCCCCAGGTTTTTTGATCTCAATTCGCATTAGCCACTCTATCAAAAAAGGCGGTTTACTGCGATTGGCTTTATAATTAGATCTTTGATTAATATTTGGAATTTGAGCAAATGGCACCTAGGCCTGCTAAAAAAAGAAATAGTACTAAAACTGGTGAAATCAGGATTATAGGCGGTGATTGGCGTGGCAGAAAACTACCAGTTTTAGATGCCGAAGGTTTAAGACCAACATCTGACCGAGTCAGAGAAACACTATTTAATTGGCTTCAATTCGAAGTACCGGGCGCGACTTGCCTTGACCTGTTTGCCGGTTCTGGTGCCTTGGCATTTGAAGCGATTTCACGTGGAGCAAAATCTGCAATGCTATTGGAATTGAATCCAAATAATGCTAAGCAACTAAAACAAAATCTAAATATTTTGAAAGCAGTTAATGCAGAGGTCATTCAAGCTGATTGTTTGCAGTGGCTGTCACAGCCTTCTACCCAGTATTTTGATTTGGTGTTTTTGGATCCTCCATTTCATAAAGGCTTGATGCAAAAGGCACTTAATCTACTGTTTGCAAATGGTTATTTAGACGAACAAACGATTATATATATTGAGCAGGAAAACCAGCTTGATTGGCCTCAATTGCCAAGTGGTTGGCAGTGTAAAAAACAGAAGAAAACTTCACAAGTGAAGTTTGGCCTCTTTGTGAAAGAGGCCTGCTAATTTCAAATTAACTTGAAATTTGATCTGTATTGTTGGCGACTGCCTTTTCAAGGTTATTAATCGCTTGAATTACTTGATCAGAGAGATCTTCAATTTCTGCAACTTGATCGCTTGGAATCTCAGAAGCATTGTCTTCTAAAGATTTCAGGCCTTCATTAATTTTATTATGCAGCTTGTCGTGAGCTTCCATTAAAGAACTAAATTCCGGCATATTTGAGTACTTTTGGCCTATGTCATCGAGCCATTTGCCCAGTTCACAGGAGTGACTATCGACTGCTTTTGTCATATCCACATCTGTTGAACCGGTATGAAGTAGGGTGCTCATATGAGAGCGCCAATCTCTATGAGCTCTTCTGGCTCGAGCAAAAGTGAAATCTCCAGTTTGAACAGTGGTTCCCAGAGAGAGTTTCTGAGTGTCTACCTTGAAGGCAGCCGCTAATTCAACTAGTCGAGTAACCTGATTGTTTGCTTCTTCTGTACTCGTAGATACTCTATCTACTAAAGAAGTGTTTTGCTGAGTAATTTCATCTATAGAGGATATTGCATCATTGATTTGTCCCATTCCTTGCGATTGTTCCTCAGCGGCACGAGTAATCTCATCCATCTTTTGGGATACAGTTGAAATGCGATCATTGATTTGGCTCAGCATCTCAGAAGACCTTTCAGCAAGCTCAGATCCGTGATTGATTCTGTTGGTGGTATCCGAAACAAGATCAGAAATCTCTTTAGCAGCATCTGCTGCTTTTTGCGCCAGATTTCGAACTTCACCAGCTACTACTGCAAAACCTCTACCGTGCTCACCTGCTCGTGCAGCTTCGACAGCGGCATTGAGTGCCAATAGATTGGTTTGGAAGGCAATACTGTCAATTAACCCTGTGATGTCGCTGATTTTGGCACTGGCTTCGCGAATACTCTCCATTGCGTTTTGTGCTTCAGACATAACTTGCGAGCCTTCATTGGCATCTGCTTTGGCTTTTTGTGCGAGTTCATTTGCTTCAAACGCGTTTTGAAGAGAGTTCTTAACAGTGGAAGTAATCTCTTCTGATGAAGCAGCGGTTTCTTCAAGAGATGCCGCCTGGTTCTGAGTTCTGCTATTTAAATCCGCATTACCTCGATTTACCAAATCGACATTCTGACGGGCATTTTCAGCAGTGATTTTAATCTCTGTGAACATGCTGGCAATATTGGAAAGTGAGTTATTGATAATATCCTGAAGGTTGGCTAACTGGCCTCGGTAATCGCCATCAACCGTTGTTGTCAGATCTCCTGAAGAGAGCTGAGTAAGGCTAGATGTAAAGCTGTTGAAGCCGTTCTGTAAAGAGGATAGCGCATTGTTTAGGTTTTCTTTGAGGGCACCGAGATCTCCAGATAGATTAGCGGTAACCGGGTGGCTAAAATTCGAGTGAGACATATGCTCTACCGAATCATTTATTTCTTTTACAGCAGTCTTCAAGGATTTCAGTGTTTGCTGCATGCTGTTTAAGGCTTCATTGAATGAGCCTTTTGAATCAATATGATTGATATCAACCGAGAAGTTTGATTGTTCCATTTCTGACAGAACTCGAGTGATTTCTGACATTGTTGATTCCAAAATATCAGCTGTATCATTCACTGAATTTTTAAGGCTTTCCAATTCGCCATGAGCACTTACATCAACACGAGTACTGAGGTTTCCATTTTTGATTTCTCCCATGGCAGAGGTGATAGATTGAATAATCTGTTCCAGATTCTGCATTAATGAATTGAAATCTTTAGACATGCTATTAACTTCATCCGCAGATTGATTAGTTGGTACACGAGCCGAGAAATTTCCTTTGGTTATCACCTCTCCGAATGCCTTTTGTAAGCATTTAACTGGCTTGATGACCGAGCTTCTAATAACACTGATTAAAATCAATACCATTAGAATTACCACAACTAGATTGCTGATGATATTTTCTAAAGTACTGGCAAGAATACTATCGGCAACTTCTGCCAGGTGGATTTCAGGTTCTGCGATAATCTGGGTTCCCACCATTTTTCCGCGTAGGTCTTGAGTTTTGATTTGTGTGATCAAATAACCATTATGGGTAATCCAACCATTTTTGTTAAGCGCATCCCAGTCCATGGTTTGAGCCATTTTAATTGCTTCAGGATCATAGCCTTTTTTGCTGGCAATCACATAAGAGCCGACTTTGGTGTTATCTTTGGCTTTGGTACTGATCTTCAATGCTTCAGAGTTAAGCAGTAACAAATAACGTTTGTCGTCTTTTTTGTAATCTTTGGCCAGTGATGTGGTGCTGATGATGTACTCCAGAGAGCCTAAGTATCTATCCGAGCCAGAGAACAAGGGGACAATTCCTCGAATTGCCAACCCTGCCCGACCAAGTTCCATTACTTTGATCGCTTTTTTTTCATCAATTACTTTTTGCACCCCAAAACGGAATGATTGCAGACTATCACCGTTTTTACTTTTCCAGCTTCGCAAGAAAGAGTGATTTTCAGGGGTGTGAATATGTATTTTTGTTGTTTGTCCGATCAACTTTTTATGGGTGTCACTAACCCTGTTAAGAATTTGATTAGTAAACGCCTTATCGCCAAATTCAACCGCTTTAATTAGATCTTTATTTGCACTTGCACTCAAGGCATTGGTGAGTCCAATGTCGAGTTTACTTTCAAGCTTATACTTGACATCCTGGCGCATTTCATCGGCAATTGATGCGGCAGCTTTTTCATACTGGTTTAGGTATGAAAAGTAGCCAATTAAAGCTAAAACCAATATATAAAAGAGCGAAATAGTGATGGCTGTAATGATGATTTTTGCTTGTAGGCGTAGATTCGTAAACATAGTTCTTACTCAAATTTTACATAGAGGTTTATATCGGTAAGCATTAGATGTGCCATTCTTGTAAGTAATTTAACTAGATGGCTATTTCGACAAATTGATCTCAAGGCTATTATTTAGCGTTTGAGTTGCCGTACAATGTGCCATAAATGATTTGAAAGGTAACAATATGTCTATAACTGCTGTGTATCCAGGTACATTTGATCCTATAACCGCTGGACACTACGATTTAATTGAAAGGGCAGCACGATTCTATGATCGACTAGTGATTGCCGTTGCTGATAATCGCAATAAAAACTCTCTGTTTACTATAGATGAACGTGTACAACTGGCAAAAACAGTCACAGGTTCACTAGCAAATGTTGAGGTTATCGGCTTTAAAGGCCTGCTGGTTGATTTTGTAAACGAGATTGAAGGCAATGTTTTATTAAGAGGGTTGCGAGCTGTTTCGGATTTTGAATATGAATTTCAACTGGCTTCAATGAATCGAAAGTTGGCGCCGGAGGTGGAGACAATGTTTATGACGCCTGCGGAACAATACGCTTTCATCTCCTCAAGTCTGGTCCGAGAGATATCTGCCCTTGGTGGAGATGTCTCAGAGTTTGTCCACCCTGCGGTTAGCAAAGCATTAGAAGAGAAACAAGTGGCTAGATAGTCGGCTGAGTAGCAGGCCTAGATTTTATTAATAGTTTCCAGTGTGTAGGGTACTTGAATCTGTGTTCCATCTGTCTGATAAATCATTACCGTAAGTTGCCAGGTCATCTTTTGCAAAGTACAAAATGCGAGCATTGAGGTTCCTGTATATACACTTTTGCTTGTTTCGGGCTTAAGTTCAACCCGGTTAAAACCCATATACATATTAACCCCGGAAATATCCAGTTCGACTTTTTCAGCTTTTAAACCTTTTAGTTCAACTTCAACTTGCAGTGGCCTGGCAATTGGAATTGGTTTAGGCATCACTTCTATGCTGACAGAAGCACTGCCGTTTTCTGTTGTACAGCTTTGTTCATGTAGGTTACATGTTTCGTCGGTTTTCCATTGAACAACGTTCTCATCATCCTTCTGAGAGCACCCAGAGATAGAAAAAACAATTATTGATAGTAAAATTGCATGTATTCGCAGAAGCTGACTCATGTGAAAACTCTCTTGTTAACTAGCCTTATTCTATTCGATTTTACTAGGCCAAATCTTGCTTTAAATATTAATGAAGCATGAATGTAAGCTGAATCAATTTGACATCCGATCCTAACTCTATAAAGTACTCACAAATGAAGGACTTAAAGACCACGGTGTTAAACCTATTTGTTTGTTTTGTATTGCTGTTAAGCCTACCTGTGTTTGCAGACAAGGCAACCATCGCGGTGGCCGCAAATTTTACCAAGACAATTGAAAAATTGGCGGAGCCTTTTGAAAAAAAGACAGGCCACCAACTCAAGTTTGCCTTTGGCTCAACCGGCAAACTCTACGCTCAAATAGTCAATGGTGCGCCTTTTGATGCCTTTTTTGCGGCGGATGAATCCAGGCCTTTAAAGTTGATTGAATCAGGACTTGCCAACAAACATAGTTATCTAGTCTACGCGCAAGGAAAACTGGTTTTATACACTTCTAAGCCAATCGAATATTTGGTTCGACAACAACCTCTTGAAACTTTAAAACAACAGAAGTTTCGCCATCTGGCAATTGCTAATCCCAAGACCGCACCTTACGGCGAAGCCGCGGTATCATTTCTGAAATCGCAAGGCCTTTTCCAAGATTTAGCTTCTAAGTTGGTGAATGGTGATAGCATCGGTAATGCATTTCGCTATGTGGCAACAGGGAATGCAGATATCGGTTTTTTAGCGCTCTCGCAAATTGTCGATCCGCAAAGCCCTCTGTATAAAAAGGGGGCCTACTGGATTGTCCCACAAAGTGAGTATTCACCAATTCAACAGGGCTCTATCGTTTTGAAACGTGGTGCTAATAACAAGGCAATACAAGATTTTATGACCTACATAAAAACACCAGAGGCACAAAAGATCGTGCAAAACAATGGCTATGCTGTTCCTGAAAAGTAAACAAAGATGTTAGAGCTGTTTGGAACACAAGTAAGTCTACAACCAATCTGGTTAACTCTGGAAGTAGCTTTCTGGACAACGATTATCTTATTACTGCTTGGTACGCCAATTGCATGGTGGTTGGCAAAAATGCAGCACGGTTCCAAAGTGTTTTGGGAGGCCTTGATTGCCCTGCCTCTAGTACTTCCTCCGACGGTTCTGGGTTTTTATCTGTTGTTAATGTTAAACCCAAATGGTCAGGTCACCGAGATTCTGCGTTGGTTCGGCTTCGAAGGTCAGCTTACTTTTAGCAAAACCGGTCTGATTATAGGCTCGGTGTTTTATTCGCTGCCATTTGCCGTACAACCTCTTATGCACGCATTTGAAAATGTACCGCAAAAATTATTGGATGCCGCGGCTAGTATGCGGGCATCTGTAATAGACCGTTTCTTTACAATTGTGGTGCCTTTATCCCAGCGTGGTTTTATGGTCGCCGCTACTTTAAGTTTTGCTCACACTGTCGGTGAGTTTGGTGTGGTGCTGATGATCGGCGGTAATATCCCAGGTGAAACCCGGATGGTGTCGATTGCCATTTTTGATCACGTTGAAAGTCTAGAGTATGCTCAAGCCCATGTTCTTTCAGCCATGATGTTGTTGTTCTCACTACTAGTGCTGATGCTGGTCTATGCATTAAACCGGCGCTTTGCGGTGAAAGTAGGTTAGGGCGATGAGTATAGAGCTACCAATGCTAAAAGGTAATTTAAAGCTAAATTTGGGTGATTTTTCTCTGCAAACTGGAGATTTTGAATTGCCGTTAGATGGAGTAACGGTACTGTTTGGACGCTCAGGTAGTGGCAAAAGTACTTTTTTGCGTGCCTTGGCTGGTTTAGAAGCAAAAGCTAAAGGCACACTGCATTACGCTGAACAGTCTTGGCAAGGCGAACAGTATCAACTGCCAATACAACAGCGGCATATCGGTTTTGTGTTTCAGGATGCTGCCTTGTTCCCCCATATGGATGTGCGAGGCAATCTTAATTATGCTGTGAAAAGGCTGCCAAAAGATACGACACCAGCTGACTTTGATGAAATTATCAGTCGCCTGAATATTGCTGAATTGCTTGATCGACCGGTACATAATCTTTCCGGGGGAGAACGGCAGCGTGTGGCGATTGCCCGGGCTCTATTGACCAAGCCACAAGTGCTCTGTATGGATGAGCCTCTGTCTGCACTGGACTGGCAAGCAAAAGCTGAAATTCTCAGTTTAATTGAAGAATTAGTCGAAAGTTTAAAGATTCCCCTGCTCTATATCACTCACTCTCCTGCTGAGGTTGAACGTTTGGCAGATCACATTGTTTTTCTTGAAGGCGGTAAAGTTACAACGGTAGAAACACTGCAAGAGGCTCTATCAAGAGCCGACTCACCACTGTTTGCCGAGCAGGGCGCGGTCTCTGTTTTACAGGGCAGAGCACTGGAGGTTGTTGATGCGTTACGCCCTATCCAGATGGGTGAGAACACCATGTGGCTATCTGATACCAGCGAGTTACATAAAGCAAAGGTTAGAGTTAGAGTCTTGGCAAAAGATGTCAGTTTGGCGCTGTCTGATCCCGATCAACTTAGTATTATGAACCATCTTCCTGCTGAGGTTTTGGAGTTGATAGAGGAACCAAACAATCGAATTCTGGTCAGATTACAGTTGTCTGATCAGCAAAAGCTGTTTGCCGAAATCACTCAGCACTCAGCCAAACGGCTTGGGCTGCAAATAGGCACGAAGCTTTATGCGTTAATTAAGTCAGTTGCTCTTGCTGAGTAAACTTTTCAAGCGTAGAGATTTTTCTAGCTCTATCACAAGGTAGATAATCAAACCGCCCACAATAACACTCGACCACTGTTCAACAGTTAGCGGAGCACTGCCAAAAAGTTGGTTCATGATTGGCGCGTGACTGAACAGGACTTGCAGACTGATCATTGTGAACACTCCCATCAATAACAATGGATTACTGAAAAAACCGAGTTTAAACATGGATTGGTTGAGCGAGCGGCAGTTAAACAGGTAAAACGTTTGACCAAAAATAAACATATTTACTGCCAAAGTGCGCGCAACTTCGAGATTCTCTCCGGTTTTTAGTGCCCAGCTGAACAGACCATAGGCACTAATCAATAATAAGCTGCTGACAATTAAAATTCGAGTAATCAGCGGGCGATCAATGATCGGAGCCTGTGATTTTCTGGGGGGGCGAGCCATAAGGCCAGGTTCTTTGTTTTCAAAGGCCAGCATCATACCTAACAGGATCGCGGTACTCATATTGATCCATAGAATCTGCACCGGTGTAATTGGCAGAGTTAAACCAAATAGAATCGCGGTGACAATTACCATGGCTTGACCGGTGTTGGTTGGCAGTGTCCAGGTAATGAATTTGACCAAGTTATCAAATACCGAACGCCCTTCCTCTACAGCGGCTTCAATGGTGGCAAAATTATCGTTAGTTAGAATCATATCGGCGGCTTCTTTGGCGACTTCGGTACCACCCATACCCATCGCGATACCAATATTGGCCTGCTTGAGAGCAGGGGCGTCATTGACTCCATCACCGGTCATGGCGACGATATGTCCTTTGCTTTGTAAGGCTTCGACCAGTCGCAATTTTTGCTCAGGTGTCACCCGAGCAAAAACGGCAGAGTTTTCTGCAATCTCTATCAGCTCTTTATCACTGAGCTTTTCCAGGTCTCGTCCTTTGTAGGCAAAGCTCTCTTGATCGCTGTTGATAGCCTCTGTGATTCTGATTTGTTTGGCGATTGCAGCCGCTGTGATCACATGATCTCCTGTGATCATTTTGACTTTAATTCCGGCATTTTGACAGGCTGCGACAGCTCTAATAGCCTCCTCTCTTGGTGGATCCATCATTGCTTGTAATCCCAAAAAAATTAGGCCTTCATCAACACTACTGTGGTTGATTTCGGTGTTATTTTTGGAAACTGTTTTTTTCGCAAATGCCAATACGCGCAAGCCTTTGGAGGCCATACTGTCTATTTCCAGAAATATAGCATCGATATTCAATTCGGTAAGCTGACCGGTTGAATCCAGCGCATGAATACAGCGTTTTAAAATACTCTCCACCGAACCTTTTACATAGATGGTTAAGTGCTCAGATTGATCGGACTCGGCGGGTTGGTGCAAAGTAGCCATATATTGATGTTGAGATTCAAATGGCAAAGTATCTATGCGTGGCAATTTTTGGTCAATTTGATCAGGCTCTATTTTGGCCTTCATTGCCGATGTAATTAAGGCCGCTTCGGTTGGGTCACCTTCAAGTCTCCAATTAGATTCTTGCTGAAAGACGCGTGAGTCATTGCATAATAGACCGGCCAGTAAAGTCTCTTTTAGGGCGATATTAGCGTCTATCAAAGGTTTCTCTGTTGCCGTTAAATTGATCTTTGCGGCATCGATATAAACTTCACCTTTTGGGGCATAGCCGACACCGCTCACTTTATAATCTTGATTAGCCGCAAAGATATGTTGCACAGTCATTTGATTTTGCGTCAGAGTTCCAGTTTTATCTGAGCAAATTACGGTGGTACTGCCAAGAGTTTCCACCGCTGGCATTTTGCGAATAATGGCATTACGGCGCGCCATCTTGTTAACACCAATGGCAAGCATAATAGAGATTGCGGCTGGCAAGCCTTCCGGAATTGCCGCCACCGCCAAGGCCACTGCCGCCATAAAATTGTCTAAAATTTGCATGCCGTGCAACCAGCCAACGACAAATGTCAGGCCTGCCAAAATCAGAATAATGATAAGCAGTAGCCGACTAAACTCGGCAATTTTTTTAGTCAGAGGTGTTGCCAGAACTTCGGCATTGGCAATCAGGGTATTGATTTGGCCGATTTCGGTGTTGTCACCAGTTTCCACAACCAATCCAGCAGCAGTACCATAGGTTACCAGTGTTGAGGAGTAGGCCATATTGTCTCGTTCAGCTAAAGGGGTATCGATCTGTAGCGGGGTCAGATTTTTTTGAGTAGGCACCGATTCGCCTGTTAAAGCCGATTCATCGATCTGAAGCTCCCGGCAGCGAATAAGCCGCAAGTCGGCCGGCACTTTATCTCCAGACTGAAGTAGCACCTGATCACCGATTACCAGTTCTGAAGCAGGTACTACAGACTTGTGGCCACCTCTAATTACTGTGGCATTACCCTGCATACTTTTTGCCAGGGCTTCAACCGCTTTGAGTGCTTTTATCTCTTGTACAAAACCGACAATGGCATTGATCAATATGACGCCAAAAATCACGCCACTATCGACCCACTCACCTAACAAAAAAGTGATTATGGCGGCAGCTAATAGAATATAGACCAGAGGTTGATGGAATTGCAGCAAGAACATTAAGATCGGGCTGGTACTTTTGGCGGGTGTAAGGCGATTGGTACCGTAGAGCATTTGCCGTTCTTGAACGGCTAAATCATCCAAACCTTTATCGCTACTGGTCTCAAGCAACTGATCAAGCTCATTGAGAGGGTGATGGTGCCAGTGCTTTTCTCTAATATTGTCCATTTACATGGCCTTTGGAATTAAGAAGGAATATTAGTATCTGATTATTTACTTTGATTCTATGTTAAAAGTGAAAATAAAAAAAGCGCTCAAGAGTGACTCTTTAACGCTTTTTTGATGGGCTATTGATTGAATTAGTTGTTCAATATTGTAACGTCGATATTGTAGAAGGTTGTTGTACCACTTACTTCGTTACCTACAATTAGCATCGGTTGACCACTTGGACTATCTTCAGCCGCCACAAATGACATACCCTCTGGACCAAGATCTCCAGCTCCACCAGCTTCAAGCGTTGTGTTATCAACGCTGACATCACGGTTATTAACGTACTGAACAAAACTAGGACTATATGGGTTAGATATATCGTAAACCATGATTCCACCCATACGCTCCAGGCCAATGAAAGCATAGGTATGACCGTTGATTTTTCCAACTGTCAGCGCTTCTGGTTCTGGCCCTTTGTTATCAGAGCGATCTTGCCCTGTGTTTTCGGCGTTGTCATTATTAAAGTCAGCGCCATACTTATTGGCAGTAATAACTTCAAAGTCATTGGCGGAATCAAATATTTGTTCACCGGTCGCAGCTTTGTAGATCGGGCAAATCGTCCTTGGCGCCAAAACCACGAGCATCAAAACTCCAATCAAATTCGATTTCATCCGATTGGGTTTTGACCAGGCCTGGTAGAATTTCAATGACTTCGGTCTTTTGATGCCAAGTCACTTGCGGATGCTTCAAAAGATACTCCGCAGAAGCCGCCATAAACGCTTGCGCATTGACCTGCCCTTCACTCGGTAAATAAAACGCTTTGGAATGTTGTTCTAGATCGGGTTCCAGCTCCACCAACTGGCGGCGATCCAGTGTTTGGATGTCCAGCGCCGTTGGCACTTTGGCGCGCAATTGACTAATGAAATGCTCCAACTCTGGCATATCGACATGATGGGCGGTGATAATGCTGCCCACCTGCTGATAGGTTTCTGGAATGCCAATTTGTTCGAGGAGTGATGGCCAAAGCTCAATGGAACGAACGCCTGTGTGAAAAATCGCATTGGTCGCAGATTCCAATTCCGCAAATTGCGCCAACATGCCCGCGGCAGTTAAACCGGCGGCATTTTCACCTTCTGCGGAATCGAGATCAAATAACGTCACCTGATGACCTTTTGCCACCAAGTTTAACGCCAAAACACGCCCCACCAAGCCAGCACCTGCAATGCCTACATTGATCGTTTTCATATAAAAACCTACTGTCGTTTTAACTATGAATCTTGGAATTTGAATGAGTGAATTTTCTG
>DBOI01000136.1:0-2316 GCA_002299245.1 Hydrogenovibrio sp. UBA650 | reverse complement strand
CTGGAAGTCGCAACCCAACAAAGCTGAGGCGCAAAAGACACCATTCAAAACCGAAAATGTCGTGAGAACCCTGATTTCTAGGCAAAAAGGTGCGAAAAAGCGGAGTTTACATAAAAGTAAATGAGCATTTTGAGCGACTTTTTAACAACGAAATCAGTGTTCGCAACCGTTTTCGTCAGGCTTGCCTGGTAATGTCTTCTACCTGTACATACACCTCTGACCCCTGCTGCTTGAACTTGTCAGACATCTCGTCCATACCTCGCTGAGCCGCTTCATCCAGTGTCATTCCTAATTCATCTGCATAATCACGCACATCTTGCGAAATTTTCATCGAACAGAATTTTGGCCCACACATAGAGCAGAAGTGTGCCACTTTAGCCGAGTCACGCGGCAGAGTTTCATCGTGGAAAGCGCGTGCTTTTTCCGGGTCGAGTCCCAAGTTAAACTGGTCTTCCCAGCGGAATTCAAAACGCGCTTGAGATAAGGCATCATCACGTAAACGTGCGCCCGGATGCCCTTTTGCCAAGTCCGCCGCGTGTGCCGCCAACTTGTAGGTAATCAAACCTTCTTTAACGTCATCTCGGTTCGGCAGACCTAAGTGTTCTTTTGGTGTGACGTAACACAACATCGCCGTTCCAAACCAACCGATCATCGCCGCACCGATCCCCGAGGTAATGTGATCATAACCCGGTGCAATATCTGTAGTCAGCGGCCCTAAGGTATAGAAAGGCGCTTCGTGGCAGTATTCCAACTGCTTTTCCATATTCTCTTTAATCATGTGCATTGGCACGTGACCCGGGCCTTCGATAATGGTTTGTACATCGTGCTCCCAGGCAATCTTAGTCAACTCGCCCAGGGTTTCTAATTCTGACAACTGGGCTTCATCATTGGCATCGGCCACAGAACCTGGACGCAACCCATCTCCCAATGAGAAGGCGACATCATAGGCCTTCATAATTTCACAGATTTCTTCAAAATGTGTATAGAGGAAGTTTTCTTTATGGTGGGAAATACACCATTTCGCCATAATTGAACCACCGCGTGAAACGATACCCGTCACACGTTTCGCCGTCATCGGCACATAGCGCAATAACACACCTGCGTGAATGGTGAAATAGTCCACCCCTTGCTCCGCCTGCTCAATCAAGGTGTCGCGGAAAATTTCCCACGTCAGGTCTTCGGCAATGCCGTTTACTTTTTCCAGCGCTTGATAAATTGGCACGGTTCCAATTGGCACGGGCGAGTTACGCAAAATCCAGTCGCGCGTGGTGTGAATATTTTTACCTGTCGATAAATCCATGACCGTATCGCCACCCCAACGGGTTGACCACACCATTTTTTCAACTTCTTCACCGATAGAAGAAGTGGTTGCCGAGTTACCGATATTGGCGTTGACCTTAACAAGGAAGTTACGACCAATAATCATCGGTTCTGATTCTGGGTGATTAATATTATTTGGTAAAACCGCACGGCCTTCGGCGATTTCTTTTCGCACGAATTCTGGAGTGATTTTCTCAGGCAAATTAGCACCGTAGTTTTCGCCCTTTAAGCGATTCTCTCGCTCAGGATCATTTAGATATTTAGCCACTTCTTCACGGCGCTGGTTTTCACGAATCGCCACAAACTCCATTTCCGGGGTAATAATGCCTTTACGTGCATAGTGCATTTGGGTGACATTTTGACCCGGTTTGGCTCTCAATGGCGTTCGCACCAAACTGGATGCGCCGGCAATGGCGGTTTCCATTTGGGTACGGTTTTTATAGCCGTTATCTTTTGGATCGATAACACGCCCTTCGTATTCTTCGACATCGTCTCTGTCACGAATCCAATCTCTGCGAAGCTCAGGAATTCCCTTGGCTACGTCAATTTCAATGCTTGGATCGGTATAAGGACCGGAGGTGTCGTAAACCGAAATCTTATCGCCATTGGTGAGGGAAATTTCGCGCATTGGTACACGAATTTCTGGGTGAAGCTCACCTGGAATATAGACTTTTTGTGAAGCAGGAAGTGGGTCGCGCGTTAACACTTCATTGGATGCTGGAAGCGCGTCTTTAAATGCTGTCATACGTTTGCTCTCTTTGGATTTATAGTTTTTACTTGGAGTACCACGAGAGCGATTGGCCGAAAAACGGAATGCAGGATTTTGCCAATCTCTTCCCTACGCTGGTACTAACCAGTTCAAGTCATACGGGTCCGGAAAACTTCCATCTCAGCTCAAATTTAGATTGAGCACCCCGAGAGATTGTCAAAAATTTTAACACATAAGCTATTGATTCAAAAACTTAAAACCGTAGATGTTTAGTTCCAAATTCTTAT
>DBOI01000074.1 GCA_002299245.1 Hydrogenovibrio sp. UBA650 | reverse complement strand
TATACCAGCCCTCGAGTTATGCAGGCGCAAGGCTCTTATTTCACCAATAAATATGCTGAGGGATATCCTGGCAAACGTTATTATGGCGGTTGTGAGTTTGCGGATATTGCTGAACAGGCGGCAATTGACCGTGCTAAAGAGTTGTTTGGCGCTGATTACGCAAACGTTCAGCCGCACTCTGGTTCACAAGCGAACGCAGCGGTTTATATGGCACTGCTAAACCCTGGTGACACAGTTTTGGGCATGAGTTTGGCACACGGAGGTCACTTGACTCACGGTTCTCACGTCAGCTTCTCTGGAAAAATTTACAACGCGGTTCAGTACGGTATTGATCCGGTTTCAGGCCAAATTGATTATGATGAAGTGCAAGCTTTGGCAAACGAGCACAAGCCTAAGATGATTATTGCTGGTTTTTCAGCTTATTCTCAGGTTATTGACTGGTCTAAATTCCGTGAGATTGCGGATTCTGTTGGCGCTTACCTGTTTGTTGATATGGCACATGTTGCTGGATTGATTGCCGGTGGTGTATATCCAAATCCAATTCCATTTGCAGATGTCGTGACCACCACCACTCACAAAACTTTACGTGGTCCTCGTGGTGGTTTGATTCTAGCTAAGTCTAACCCTGACCTAGAGAAAAAACTCAACTCAGCGATCTTTCCGGGTGGTCAAGGTGGTCCTTTAGTTCACGTTATGGCGGCGAAAGCGGTAGCATTTAAAGAGTGTTTGGAGCCTGAGTGGAAAGCTTATTGTGAGAATGTGGTTAGCAATGCTCAAGCTATGGCTAAAGTATTTATGGATCGCGGTTGTGATGTGGTTTCTGGTGGAACTGAAAACCACCTGTTCTTAGTTAGTCTAATTGAGAAAGGCCTCACTGGTAAGTTGGTTGATGCTGCTCTTGATGCAGCGCACATTACAATCAATAAAAACTCAGTACCGAATGATCCAATGTCACCATTTGTCACCTCAGGTATTCGTGTGGGTACTGCGGCAGCAACAACTCGTGGCTTTACCGAACAAGACTGTGTAAATCTAGCGACTTGGATGTGTGATGTTATCGATGCCTGCGATCAGGAAAATGAAAATTGGGACGAAGCTGTCATTAGCGATGTACGCACTAAGGTATCTCAACTGTGTGAAGCGAAGCCAGTTTATAAATAATCTAATTGGATAAAAGCTATAGATTAGATTGAAAATAGACCACCGCTTGCGGTGGTTTTTGGTATTTAAAGGAAACTCTTATGCACTGTCCATTTTGTAACGCCGCAGACACTAAAGTTATTGATTCTCGCCTTGCTAATGAAGGTTTCCAGGTCAGACGTCGTCGCGAATGCGCTGATTGTGCCGAGCGATTTACTACCTATGAATCTGCCGAGTTATCTCTTCCTCGAGTTATTAAAAGTGATGGCAATCGTGAGCGATTTGACGAAGGCAAGATTCGCAGTGGTTTGATAAAAGCTTTGGAGAAGAGGCCTGTTGAAAGTGAGGCAATTGATCAAGCTGCCAGTCAGATTACTAAACGTTTGATGTCAGAAGGAGTTCGGGAGATTCCTTCTTCACAAATTGGGGAATGGGTAATGGATGCTTTAAGAGAGTTGGATCAAGTCGCTTATGTGCGTTTTGCATCGGTTTATCGTTCTTTCCAGGATGTCAGTGCTTTCCAGGAAGAGGTTGAGCGTTTAATTAAGGCGACGGCTACTAAATAGATTTGAAAAAGAATATGAGTCAGTTTTCGGAAAAAGATATTTTTTATATGGCTCGGGCCATTGAATTGGCGAAAAATGGTTTTTATTCAACCAAACCAAACCCTGCTGTGGGTAGTGTCATTGTTCAGGACGGAGAGATTGTCGGCGAAGGTTGGCATCAGAAGGCAGGGCAGCCTCATGCAGAGCGAATTGCTTTAGCTGAAGCTGGTGATCAGGCAAAAGGAGCGACTGCATATGTCACACTTGAGCCGTGCAGTCATCATGGTAAAACACCGCCATGTGCCGATGCTCTTGTAGCTGCAGAAGTGACTCGTGTTGTGATTGCTATGGTGGATCCCAACCCTCTTGTGGCTGGAGATGGTGTTGCTAGATTAGAAAATGCGGGAATTGAAGTTGAAGTTGGTGTGCTCGAATTGGAAGCGCGTGAACTTAATACAGGTTTTTTATACAAAATGGAAAATGATTTACCTTACGTTAGATTAAAAATTGCCAGTAGTATGGATGGACGTACTGCTATGGAAAGTGGTGAAAGCCAGTGGATTACAGGCGAGGAATCGCGCTTGGAAGTTCATGAAATGCGTGCTCAAGCAGGCGCCTTGATTACTGGTATTGGAACTGTGTTGGCGGATGATCCGAGCTTAACTGTGCGCCTTTCAGATGAGCAGCTTGCGGAGATGAATTTGACTCAAGAAAGTTGCCATCCGATACGAGTGGTGTTGGACCCAAATTTGAGTATGCCTCTGAACGCGAAGATGTTGAGTTTACCTGGGCGTACTATATTAATGACCTCAAGAGCAACTGCTGAGCGTAATCCTGAAATTGTTGAAGAGCTACATGCCAGTGGTATTGAAATGGTTGCCGTTGCAGCTGAGGAAGACCGTTTGGATATCAAGTCTATTCTCTCTTATCTTGCTCAGGAGGAGCAGGTCAATGATGTGATGGTTGAATCTGGAGCTATTGTTGCCGGCGCTTTTGTTCAATCTGGCCTGGTAAATGAAATTCATTGCTTTATGGCACCTATCTTTATGGGACAGAATGCAAAGCCAATGTTTGCACTTGAAGGGATCAGCTCCATGCAAGACAAACTTGAATACGGTATCCACTCAATTGATCGTTTTGGTGATGATGTCAGAATGATTTTGAAAGCTAAGGACTAAAAAATGTTTACTGGAATTATTCAGTCAGAAGGTGAAATTTCAAAAATCGAACCGCGTGACGGGGATTGGAAGGTCACTATCAAAACTGGTAAGTTGGATATGAGTGATGTGCAAATTGGTGACAGTATTGCCGCTAACGGTATCTGTCTTACTGCAATAGAGCTCAGCGACAGCTACTATGTTGCCGATGTCTCTGGTGAAACTCTTACGGTTAGTAATGCTGATGAATGGCAGGTCGGAACGCCTGTTAATTTGGAGAAGGCGTTAACTTTACAAGATCGTCTGGGTGGACATTTGGTAAGCGGGCATGTCGATGGGGTTGGAATCATTAAGTCAATTTCTCAAGATGCGCGTTCATGGCGTTATGAAGTTGAGGCACCATTAGAAATTTGCAAATACATCGCTGCCAAAGGTTCAATTGGAATTAATGGCGTGAGTTTGACGGTAAATAATGTCGATGGTTGTGTGTTTGGTGTTAATATCGTGCCGCACACTTTGCAGGAAACTACTATTAAACATCTGGTTGAAGGTTCGAGAGTAAACCTTGAAGTTGATTTATTAGCTCGTTATCTGGAAAGAATGATGACAGCACCACAACCGGAAAGCAGTGAGACGAGTAATTTAACGCCAGAATTTTTGGCAGAAAATGGATATAAATAGAATAAATACGGGTTACAAAGATGCCACTAAATACAATTGAAGAACTGATTGAAGATTATAAGCAGGGCAAAATGGTCATCCTTATGGATGATGAAGATCGTGAAAATGAAGGTGATCTATTAGTTCCTGCGAGCACCTGTTCTGCGGAAGATATTAACTTTATGGCACGTTATGGGCGCGGCCTGATCTGCCTTACTCTTACTAAAGAGCGTTGTAATCAGCTGCATTTACCGCTGATGGTTCACGACAATACCGACCAGAATGGTACCAATTTTACAGTTTCAATTGAAGCTGCCGAAGGCGTGACTACAGGAATATCTGCCGCTGATCGCGCACTGACTGTTCGAGCTGCGGTTGCGCCAGAAGCGACTCCTGCAGACATCGTTACTCCAGGTCATATATTTCCCTTAATGGCTCAACCGGGTGGGGTTCTGACTCGTGCAGGTCATACTGAAGCAGGTTGTGATCTGGCACGTTTAGCAGGCTTGGAACCGGCATCCGTTATCGTTGAGATTATGAAAGAAGATGGCACCATGGCTCGCCGAGATGATCTTGAGGCTTATGCAGAGGAACATGGTCTGAAAATTGGAACCATTGCTGACCTGATTGAGTACAGGCTGAAAAATGAAAAAACTATCGAACGCGTTTCGGAGTGTAAATTCCCGACCAGGTTTGGTGAGTTTAAGCTAATTGGATATCAAGATATTCTCGAACATAAAAGCCACTTTGCATTGGTCTATGGAGAGATTGATTCTGAGCAGCCAACAGCGATAAGGGTGCATATGTTAGATACGCTTTGTGACGCTTTTGGTTCACAAAGAGAAGAGTGCGGCTGGTCTCTAGATAAGGCGATGGAGCAGGTTGCAGAGCAGGGAACTGGTGCTGTAGTGGTGTTGAGAAAACATGAGGATGGAGCTGAATTGCTTGATCGTATTCGTCAGTACCAAATGAAAGATCTTGGCATTAAATCACCTGAGAGAGTGGTTGAAGATGATGCCAAAACCTATGGTTTGGGTGCGCAAATTATCTCTGATTTGGGTGTGAAAAAACTCAATGTAATTGGTTCGGGTTGGAAGCTTATCAATCTGAGTGGGTTTGGGTTGGAAGTCATAGACTTTATCCCTAAGAAAGACTGAGTTGAAATTAAAGCCATCGATTAAAGCTTTATGGCAAAATAACGTTTTAATAGCAATTAGATAGAAATTAAGAGAATAGTATTATGAAAAAGGTAGAAGGCAACCTAAACGCTGAGGGTATGAAAATAGGATTTGTGGTTACTCGCTGGAATAGCTTCGTGGTTGATCATTTGGTAAAAGGTTCCATTGAAACAGTTGAAAGACACGGTGGCTCAGCGGATAACATTACTCAAGTTATGGTTCCTGGTGCTTTTGAACTGCCTCTCGCTGTAGAAAAAATGGCTGCTTCAGGTGACTATGATGCAATTGTTGCGCTTGGCGCTGTTATCCAGGGTGGTACGCCTCACTTTGATTATGTTGCTGGTGAAGCAACTAAAGGTATCGCTCAAGTTATGTTGAAGCACGGCGTTCCAGTTTCATTTGGTATTCTGACTGTTAACTCAATTGAGCAGGCTATTGAGCGCTCTGGTACCAAGATGGGTAACAAAGGTGAAGAGGCTACGGTTTCTGCAATTGAAATGGTTAATGTGTTGAAACAAATCTAATGATGACCATTGATGATATAAAGCCTGGCCAAGGTCAGGAGATTGAAGAGAAAGAGGGTAAGATCACTCCGCGAACCCAAGCGAGAAGAGTAGCTCTACAGGCTCTTTACCAGTGGCAGATGACCAAGGAAGAGATTTCTCAAATAGTCAAACAGTTCCAAGAGGACAGTCTCTTAGAAGGTTTGGATTTTGAGTTGTTTGAAGACCTTTTGTCAAACGTATCCGCGACTGCTGAAGAACTAGATGCGATTTACGCCGAATATTTAGACCGTTCTGTTTATATGATTGACCCCGTCGAGCGTGCGATTATGCGTATGGGTGTTTATGAATTGCAGTCTAAAATTGAGATTCCATATAAGGTTGTTATAAACGAGTGTGTTGAGCTCACCAAAAGATTTGGAGCTGAAGAGAGTCATAAGTATGTCAATGGTATTTTAGACAAAGCGGCAAAGCAATTGAGAGCACTTGAAATCGATTAACCCATTTAGTTTGGTTTAAGTGCTTACCCATCCAGTCCTGTTTTACATAGTTCGCAAGATTAACTGCTTGTTACAACGGTATTGTTATTTATGCGGTCTTGGTGTATTTTTACTTACCATGATGTAGAAATTATGGCTTGAATTCAACTAA
>DBOI01000134.1 GCA_002299245.1 Hydrogenovibrio sp. UBA650 | reverse complement strand
AACCAAAATAACAGGCCTGTTAAATTGATTCAGTATTGCTGATTAAATGACTATTTACGGAGTTGTAATAAATTTTGATAGAATCTGTTTAACTCATTATTTGAAGACCTTTCGAAGCCAGAATGCTTGAACAATACGCTCTTACCAACCTAAAAGGGGTTGGCCCTAAACAAGTTGAAAAACTCAATAAACTCGGGCTATTCGTTGTTCAGGACTTGCTGTTTCACTTGCCGCTGAGATACCAAGATAAAACTCGCATCACTCCGATTGAGGAGGTAAAAATTGGCAGTGAAGTTTTAGTAGAGGGCGCCATTTTTTCCCAAGCCTTAAGCAGAGGCAGACGCAATACACTTGCCGTCAAAATCCAATCTGATTCCGGTGCAACAGTCACCTTGCGTTTTTTCCATTTTCATCACCGCCAAGCACAACAGATGACTCGCGGTAAAATTATCAGAGCATTTGGTGAAGTTCGTTCTGGTCCAAACGGCCTGGAAATTGTCCATCCAAGTTATCAGTTGATTAATTCCGGACAGTATATTGAACTGGAAGAGACTCTGACCCCGGTCTATCCAACTACAGAAGGTTTAGGTCAAGCCTCTATTTTAAAATTGATAAAGCAAGCCGTTGAGTTGGTCAAACAGAATCCTTTAACTGAGTTATTACCTAAAGAGGCCTTAACAAAATTAGATTTGCCTCCGCTCAACCAAGCCTTACTAACCTTGCATCAACCGCAGCCTGAAGATAATCTTTTTGCCATTAAGCAGTTTGAACACCCCTCGCAACAACGCCTAATTATTGAAGAATTAATCAGCCAGCAAGTCGGGCTGCAGGTTCTTAGAAAGCAGGAACAAAAACGAACCGCTCCCAAGTTACCCACAAGCCATACCGCTAATGCTCTACTTGCCAGCCTGCCTTTTAGTCTGACTCAGGCACAGCAAAGAGTCTTAACCGAGATCCAAAACGACTTGAATCAACCACACCCAATGCAGCGCCTGGTTCAAGGCGATGTGGGTTCAGGTAAAACAGTTATCGCTGCACTTGCCGCCATTCAAGCCGCGGATGCAGGTTATCAGGTCGCAGTTATGGCTCCCACAGAAATCTTGGCTGAACAACACCTAAATGCTTTTTTGGAATGGCTCGAACCTCTGAATATTAAAGTGGCTTGGGTAAACGGCAGAATGAAAGCGGCTGAACGTCGTCATCAACTCAGCGTAATCGAAAGCGGTGAAGCTCAAGTTATTATTGGTACTCACGCTCTTTTCCAGGACACTGTTGAATTTCACAAACTCGGATTGGTGATTATCGATGAACAACATCGATTCGGCGTGCACCAACGTTTAGCACTTAAACAAAAAGGCGATGATAAACTCAGCCAGTTGCAAGAAGTCCACGCACATCAGTTGGTTATGACCGCCACCCCCATACCTCGGACTTTGGCAATGACGGCGTATGGCGATTTAGACCTGTCTATAATTGATGAACTTCCACCCGGTCGAAAACCTATTGAAACTGCAGTTTTGAGTAATGAAAAACGTTTTGAGGTGATGGAGCACCTCTATGCCAAATGCAAGCAAGGAATTCAAGCCTACTGGGTCTGCCCGCTGATTGAAGAGTCCGAACTGTTACATGCTCAAGCAGCCGAAGTCACTGCAAACCAGTTCACAGAACGTTGGCCAGATTTGAAAGTCGGTTTGATACATGGCCGCTTGAAAGGTGATCAGAAGGCCATGGTCATGGAGGCCTTTAAAAACCACGACCTCGACCTATTGGTGGCAACTACCGTTATCGAAGTCGGGGTTAATGTTCCCAATGCCAGCCTGATGATTATTGAAAATGCAGAACGCCTAGGATTAGCTCAACTGCATCAATTAAGAGGCCGGGTTGGTCGAGGCGACCTGCAAAGCCACTGTGTTCTACTCTACCAACCACCTCTATCTGAAACCGGTAAAGCCAGACTAAACATTATGCGTGAAACCACAGATGGCTTTAGGATTGCTGAAGAAGATTTGAAAATAAGAGGGCCTGGGGAAATCCTTGGAACCAAACAGACCGGTGGTTTACAATTTAGAATTGCCGACTTAAAGCGTGATAGCCAGTGGTTTCCAACAGCGCACTACTGGGCTGAACAAATGGTTGAAAACCACAAACAACTGGTTAAACCATTACAAAAACGCTGGATTGGTCAAAAAATCGACTATCAACAAGCTTAAAAATCAACCTGAAGGAAAGTGATGTCTGTTGCAAGGCTCTCTAAAATAAAGTCACTACTTAAAGAAAAGATCGAATCCAACAGCATGCGTCCGCAGTTTTGGAAACCTTTAGGCCTAATTACCAGAGTTACGCCTTCCCGACCGATTCAAAACTGGTTAAAAACCCCGTCCTCATTAACAGCTAAACTAAAAGACCTGTGTCCGAATCTAGAGGTCGTTGTACTCTCCGAAAAGTGGGAAGTACCAATGGTTAATGAAGCTCAACAGCTAGGATTAGAAATCGATCAAGAAGTCTGGGTGAGATGTGTTTTCTTAAAATGCCATGACCGTTTTTGGATTTATGCCCGAACAGTCATTCCTGACCTATCTCCAAATAATCCATGGCAAGAACTGCAAAACCTGGGAAACAAACCTCTTGGAGAAATTCTTTTTGACATGCCGAGTGTAAAAAGATCCGCTTTTGAATTTTCAAAAGATAGCCTGGCAATTTGGCCGCATTTGATGGATAACCTGCAAGACAAAACACTCGCTCAAAAACCCGGATTTGCCCGCCGTTCAAGCTTTAAACAAAAAGGGGCGCCACTTCTTCTAACCGAAGTATTTTTACCAAGCTTGCTAGAATAGCCAAAAACTCTCAGATACAAAGCAAATTCCGGAAAGCATTGAACTAACTGTTTAGCGAAAAAAATGCACTAGTTATCAAGTTCAGAAATAAACTGTTGTAGCTTTCTAAGCTCAACAAAAAGCTGATCCTTAATCAGTCTGAATTGCGCCATGTCTTTCATATTTGCAGCTTGTTCTATTTTAAGAAAACAGTTAGAGATTGTTTCTGCACCAATAGCTAAACTGGACGATTTATATTTATGCGCGTAGTCGCCAATAGCTTTCCAGTTTCCTGTTTGTTCAGCTACGGTAAGCTCAGCTTCAATCGATTCAATTTTGTCAGAGAACTTTTTTAATAGCATTATATGTAAACTGGAGTCATCGCCGACAACGGCAACTAATGTCTCAAAATTTACCAGTTGTTGATTTTCCACAGTCTTCTTTAATGGCCTATTCTAAAAGTTTAATATATAAATAACCTTGAATTCAACTAATAACTG
>DBOI01000120.1 GCA_002299245.1 Hydrogenovibrio sp. UBA650 | reverse complement strand
TAAGTCCGACAGGCTCCTGGGAATTGAAGAGGTCAAATCAAACGGCTCATGGGTATTGCAAAACGAGAACTGGCCTGACGGTCAATCTAGAAAAGTCCGATATCAGGTTATCAACAAAAAAATAAAGAATATCCAAATTTTGCCTTTACTTGAACAATCAGAAGATATGTCTTGGTTAAGTCGTTTATTGTCTGTTTTTGGTTTTTAATTATGAAAAAAAATATCTCAGCCTTGCATATAGTCTCCAGAATTACAGCCGCCTCGGTTGGCGGCTATATTTTCACCTATGGTTTAAGTGCTTTTTTTATAGCTTTGGCGGTTGTAATTGGTGCCGCTTTTGATCAGGCTCAGATGGGTTTTATGATGTTGGCTATTCTTGTTTATTTGGCGGCATTTCTGTGGGCTTTTTCGAGCAAAAACCTTACTAAGGTCTGGTTGATTCTCTTTGGTGGTGGTGGGATCATGGTCGTTGCAGCACTGGGATTACAAAGTTTGAATCTGGCTGGTAGTTAATCCAGCAAGGGAAGAGTATGTTTGCAAAATTTCGCGAAAATATGGGATGGGTTCACACTTGGTTTGGCCTGGTGTTTGGCTTTATTTTGATGGCCGTCTTCTTCTTTGGTGCCCTGTCTGTTTTTGATCGCGAGATTGACCGTTGGGCAATTCCAGAAACTCGTTATGATCCTCAGCCAATGCCGTCTTTCGATAAAATGCTGTTGCCAATTCTGCAAACTCTTCATGCCGATGAAGCTGAATATAACTCACAGATGCCCCTGCTACATGATTCCAGCAAAGGCCCAATGACACCGAGAACCGAATTGCCGGCAGTTGAATATTGGGCTTATACCACTCATAGAGATCCTGTTTTGATTATGGGCGTAGGGTTTGAAGTGCCTCACCCTAAAGATCCGGATGGGCATAACCATATTCACGGTTCCACTACGATCGATCCGCGGAACGGTAATCAATTCAGTGATAGTCAATTAAAAATTGGAAGTGATTTTTTCTATCCTATGCACTATGACTTGCACCTTGACTGGCAGGGTATAGGCTGGCGTTTGGTTGGTTTTGTTACTTTGGTTATGTTGGCTGCTTTAGTGACAGGTGTCTTGATCCATCTGAATTTTTTCAAGGATATGTTTACCTTCAGAGCCAAAAAGAACTTGCAACGCAGCTCTTTAGATTTGCATATCGTCAGTGGTGTCGTAGCGCTACCATTCCTGTTTTTCTTTTCGTTTACCGGCATTTTAATTTGGGCTCAGTACCATATCCCTGTGTATGAATACACTCTAAAACCGATGAATCATGCTTTTGAAGAGCTTAAATCGACCCAAACAGGTCTACCTCTTCATCCTGCTGGAGAATATGCCCCCTTGGCATCTGTAGACGATATGGTCATAAAAGCCAAGCAAATTTGGGCTGACAGAGGTATGCCAGGAGAAGTAGGAAGTTTATCTGTAGCGCATTTAAATGATGTGAACGGTTATGTCAGTGTTTACCGCGCCGGTAGTGACCGAGTTGCCTTGATTGGTGAAGGAGTTCACTTCAAGGCTTCTACTGGTGAAATAATGCGAGAAGATCCTCCGAAAACACTTTTGGAAAATAGTAATGAGTTTTTAACAGGCCTGCATCTTCAACACTTTGAACATTGGTTTTTACGTTGGCTCTATGTAATTGGTGGGCTATTGGGAGCAATATGCATAGCTACCGGTTTTATCTTTTTTGTAGAGAAACGCAAACAAAAACATGCTAAATCAGGCGTTCAGGCCAGTCGAATTGTCGATGCGATGGCAGTAACTACTGTTACAGGAATGCTGATTGCCACGGTTGCCATCTTGGTTGCTAACCGACTGCTGCCTGTAGAGATGGCAAACAAAGGCGAATGGGAGAAAAATGTCTTTTGGATTACTTGGATATTAACTATGCTGCACGCTTTCTGGCGGAGCGAAGCTGTTTTACAAGCCAAAATAAATCCTGCCTGGTGTGAACAGAGTTGGGCGTTAGTGTTTTTATCAATAACAGCGGTATTCTTGAACTGGTTTACTACCGGTGATCACTTGATCAAAACCATGTTCTTGGAGCCTTACTGGGCGGTTGCCGGAGTTGACTTGAGCCTTTTGTTTACTGCGTTAATGGCTTTCTTTGCCGCTAAACTGCTTACTCGAGCCGCACAAAAACAGCACCCTGATATGATTCGTATTGGAGCTCACGCGTCATGACTAGTGCTATGTGGTTATTTTTGGCAGGCCTGACTTCTATAATCGGAATGGCTTATCTGGCCATGTCTATAAAGCGCCACTGGCATCAAGTTTTTGATGAATCTGTTAGTCCGTATATAAACAGGATTAGAGTTGCAGGTTGGCTGTTTATTTTGATTTCTGTGATTGCCTGTTTCAAGGCAGACCATCCATCAATGGCTGTTTTGGTTTGGGTAACTCTTCTCTCTCCAGCCGCCTTAGTTGTTGCTCTCGCTCTGACGACACGTCCGCAGGTCTTTAAATATATCTGTTTTCCATTCCTCAAACACTAATATTTTTCTAAAATTTTTTTTTGTAATAATTCTTCGATAGTAAAATTAGATGGTATCGACTTAAATTGAGTCGTGAATTGATGGCTTTTTGAGGATAGAAGATGTCATTAGCAAAGACACAAGCACAAATTTTGCGTCATCATGGCGGTGATGGTGAGTTTGCTCGCAATATGATTACACAGACTTATGAACGCAGACATGGCGTCGATTTCTGGGAGTTTTGGAATGCGCAGATAAATCCTGTAATTAATAAAGGCGATTTACTTTTGGATTTGGGGGCGGGAGTCGGTCAGTTTATTGAGGATTTGGCGATTCGTTATCCGGATAACAAAGTGATTGGAATTGAAGCCGCTGAATATATGTTAGCGGCACAGAAACAGCTGCCTGATAATGCTCATATGCTGGTAGATGATTTGAATAATCCGCAGGCCAATATTCAGCAAGGAGTAGTGGCTGCGGTCATGGCTAATATGTTGATACATGAACTTGTCCAGCCAATACTACTATTTAAAGCTGTCTATCAGTGGTTAAAGCCGGGTGGTCGTTTTTTCGTTGTAGACCTGGTCAGGCAGCCTCTAGAAAACTATCTGACGCATAAGTATCCTGACGCTGACTTGTGGCAACAAGATAAGGCACAGGATGAAATTGAGGATGTGTTTGAGCACTTTCTGGAACACAATCGTTATCACGCCGATGACCTAATCTATATGCTTGAGTCAGCTGGCTTTAAGCTGGTTGAACAGACTCCTAATGGACGTTTGGTTCGACTGGTTGTAGAGAAATGAGCTAATCAGTAAACCCTAATAAATTTGTGGTAATTTCCAAGTTTACCTATTATTAAACATGTGCCCTATTGATTTTGCCTGACTGGTCATCAGTGCGAAATGACAATAAAAATATTAGGAGGGCCTATGTTTTCCAACCAATCAATCCTTGCCGGATCTGCCGTTGTGGGTCTAATATTTAGTCATGGATTACTCTCGGCACCTGTAAATGTAAATATCGTGGCTGCTGAGGATATAGCTGAAGCTTTAGAAGGTGTTGATATCTATCTGGCCTCACATATTCAAATGCACTGTGAGCTTAACATTTGCAGGTCTGCTGAAGATTTGAAGTATCTTCCCGGTATGACTCCTGAGCTACTAAATAGAATAGCGCCGGACCTTATTTTCAATATTCTCGAAAGGGGAATGGATCAAAATGATGATTGTTGATTGCTTTTAAGTCTGGCTGATGATGGAGAGCAATAAAATAATCATTTTTTATTGGATTAAAGTACTATAGAAACAGAGCATTAGAATTTTCGTATCGTCTTACTCGGGCAGTAACAGCCTAATTCAAAAAGGGGATCAAATGTCAGTGTCGACTTCTGTAGAAAACAGTTCCTATATTCGCTTTTTCGATCAAATTTCAATTGATGATATTCCCATTGTAGGCGGTAAGAATGCCTCTCTCGGAGAGATGTATCAACAGTTGGTTCCTCAGGGTGTTCCTGTGCCAAATGGCTTTGCAATCACAGCGCAGGCCTATCGAACCATTCTGCAGGAAAATGAGCTGTTACCGAGAATGCATGAGCTGCTCGATAACTTGGATGAAGATAACCCAAGTGACTTGCAAACCCGCGGTGCCCAGTTAAGAGAGTTAATCTACAGTGCCAAGCTTCCGGAAGAACTCTATCAACAACTCTGCACAGCTTATGAAGAGTTAACTTCAAAATATGATGGCAACGCCTCTTTGGCTGTGCGTAGTTCGGCAACCGCTGAAGACCTGCCTACCGCCAGCTTTGCTGGGCAGCAGGATACTTACCTGAATGTATCCGGTTTAAATGCTTATATTGATGCTTGTAGGCACTGTTTTGCCAGTCTGTTTACCGATCGTGCTATTCACTATCGAATTGATCAGGGCTTTGGACATTTTGATGTGGCGCTTTCTATTGGTGTGCAACTAATGGTACGTTCCGATTTAGCTTCTTCCGGAGTCATGTTTACCATAGATACTGAGACCGGTTTTGAAGATGTCATTCTGATAACAGGTGCTTACGGATTAGGTGAAAACGTTGTTCAAGGAGCCGTTGATCCTGATGAATACTATGTTCATAAAAAAACCTTTGCCAAAGGCCATCGCAGTGTTTTCAAGCGACACCTGGGCAGTAAGAAAATTAAAATGGTCTACTCTAGCGATGTAAACCGCAGAGAATCGGTGAAAAACATCCCTACCGCAATCAGTGACCAAAAACAGTTCTGCCTGACCGATAAAGAGGTGGTTAAGCTGGCTGAGTATGCTCTCAAAATTGAGAAGCATTATAGTGAGCACGCCGGAAAAGACCGTCCAATGGATATTGAGTGGGCTAAAGATGGCATGACCAATGAACTTTTTATTGTTCAGGCGCGACCAGAAACAGTCGCTTCACAGCAGGAGGGTATGGTTCTTAAACAGTATCAGATTGCTGAAAAGCAGATTTCACCGCTGAATAGTTTGGTCTATGGTCGTTCAGTTGGTTCGAAGGTCGCTTATGGTAAAGCCAGAGTAATAGAGTCGGTTGAATACCTGCATCAGTTTCAGGCTGGAGAAGTGCTGGTTGCGGATATAACAACACCAGACTGGGAACCGATTATGAAAATCGCTTCAGCTCTAGTAACCAATCGCGGCGGCAGAACATGTCATGCAGCAATTATTGCCCGAGAACTCGGTATTCCTGCAGTGGTCGGTTGTGCAAAGGCAACCGAAAACATTAAAACCGGCACTGCGGTAACGGTTTCTTGTGCCGAAGGTGATGAAGGTCATGTCTATGAAGGCCACGTTGAATTTGATGTGATAGAGACTGACCTGTCAAATCTGCAGGTGCCTAAAACTGAGATAATGCTCAATTTAGCTAACCCGGAAACTGCATTTAGAGTTAATAAATTACCTAATGCAGGGGTAGGATTGGCACGGATGGAATTTATTATTAATAATAAAATTCAAGCCCACCCTCAAGCACTGCTAAACCCTGAGACTGTATCAGTAAAAGCACAGGAGAAAATTGAAAAACTGACTAAGGGCTTTGCTAATGGTAAAGACTTTTTTGTTCACAAACTTGCCGAAGGCATTGGCACTCTGGCAGCTGGATTTTACCCCAAACCGGTAATAGTCAGACTCTCCGATTTTAAGACCAATGAATATTCCAACTTGATTGGCGGCAAGAGTTTTGAGCATAAAGAGGAGAATCCTATGCTTGGATTCCGTGGCGCTGCTCGTTATAACGATACTGAATTTTCTCCGAGCTTTGCTATGGAGTGTGAAGCGCTCAAGCAAGTTAGAGAGGTCATGGGTTTTGATAATGTGGTCATTATGATTCCTTTCTGTCGTCGGGTTGCCGAGGCTAAAACGGTGGTAGATACTTTGGCAGCCAATGGTTTGGTTAGAGGTGTGAATGGTTTACAGCTCTATATGATGTGTGAGATACCTAATAACGTTTTGATGATTGACGAATTCTCCTCATACTTTGATGGTTTCTCGATAGGCACCAATGATCTGACTCAGCTGGTATTGGGAGTAGATCGAGATTCTCATAAGGTGGCCTATGATTATGATGAGCGTGATCCCGGCGTGAAGAAAATGGTACAGATGGCGATTGAAGGAGCTAAACGCAATGGTAAACACATCAGTCTCTGTGGACAGGCACCATCTGACTATCCGGATTTTGCTGAGTTCTTGGTTGAGCTTGGAATTGATGCCATGAGCCTAAACCCTGATTCGGTGTTAGCAACCATACCCAAGATACTTGCAGTAGAACAGAAAGTGCACAGTTAAATTAGATTTACCAGGCCTGAAAAGCGTTGCGAATCCATTCCGGTTCTTGGTTATCGGCGCTAAAAGTGATGACGTCAAACTGCATAGCCAGAGTTTGGTATTTGGGGTGTTTTTGCAGAAACTGTTGAGCACAGTTAATAATATGCTGTTGTTTTTTTGCATTAACCATCTCAGCAGGGTGGCCAAAGTCTGCAGATTTACGGTACTTGACTTCAAAGAAAATTAACGTTTGCAGTTGCAGGCCTATCAAATCAATTTCGCCACCTTTACAGCGGTGGTTTTCTGCAATTATTTCTATGCCTTGTTTAATAAGCCATTTTTTTGCCTGCTGTTCTTTTTGCTTTCCTAGGGCGAGAAAGTTGAACAGTCTAGGCATTTTTAATGACCCATTGTTACTCTAGATTGGTTGCTTTGGGCGCAGCTTGCAGGTCAACGAATTTTTCAACAGGGCTTTGTGATCGGGTTTGGTCTATTGATGCTGATTCAGGCAAAACGTTGGTTGCTGTCTGTTGGGTTAAATCGTTTTCTACCTCATTTACAGGCATAACCACTTTAGGAGCTCTAACAAGTTGGCCATTATTCTGATAGGTTAGCCAGATCTGTTGTTGGCGAACTTCCGGCCCGTCCATGCTTAAAATTCCAGTTTTAGCATTGGTTAGACAGGAACCATTCTTTAACTGTTTTAAGTGTGTTGTGACTAAAAAACTGTCCCAACCGAAAGCTTCAAATACCGAGTTTAAGTCTTCGGGCATTAGTACAGCTGGGTAGCTCAGAAATTCAATGCCTTTTAGGTCTTTATTTACAGCTTGTTTTTGGAGCTTTTTAGGGCTGATTGAGCTGTCGCTGAACAGAGGAATGTCAAGCTGGAAAAAATCGAATTGTGGACGGAAAACCGCCATTCTGTTGGCATCGTCAAAAATAACAATGGCGTCGAGATCTTTTCGGGTTCTTGGGAAAAACTCAAGTTTTTCATTTATCGCCCAGCGTAAGTTATTGTGTCTTTCCTTACTGTTGTGTTCGTGAATCAACTTACCTAAAGCTGCTCGTAACTTTGGTCGCAAGTCAGGGTAGTTGCTAATCTCAGCAGTATTTCCTGGCTGCTGTTCCCAAAGGCCTTTTAGTTGTTGGGCTTTAACAAAGTTTTTGGTTTTGTCGCTGCTAAGAATCCCCAGGCGTTTAATACCCATGGCTTTGAAACGGTAACTCATCTGCTGGTTTGGATCGGCCGATTTAAAACTGAATCGGTCAACATTGGAGTTTTCAATACTATTAAGTAGAAGCATGGTTTGGTCGTGAAAACTTGCTAAATTCTGTACCGCTTCTTTTCTAAGCGGGCCAATTATGCGGTCTGCACCGTCTTGCTTGGCCTGAGTGTAAATGTTCTCTAATTCACTAAGGTTAGAGCTGTCATAAAACCGAATTTCCAAGTCTTGTTCGGAAGCATAGAATGCTTTGATAATTCCATTGCGAATCTGTTGACTGACCACTTTAAATTTGCCTTGCATCGGCAGTAAAACCGCAATCTGTTTAATTTCAGTTTGATCCGGCTTATCTGCCAGCAGACGGTTTAACAGATGGTTGTGAAAAATAGAGTCTTTATAGTAGCTGTTAAGGTCAAGCAGGCTGGTTTGCTGGTTAATATTAAAGTCATTGAATAGTCTGAATAGCAGGTGCCAGGCCTGAACACTGGCTTCTGAGTGGTTTGCGAGTTTGTCTTGCTCAATAATTGATAGTGATCTGACAATCGACCAGGCCTGTTCTTCAATTTCAGGTTTCTGAGTGTTGCTAGACAATTGCCAGGCATTTTCACTCTGCAGCAGGTACTCTGCCCAATTGCCCTGTTCTGCTGCTTGTGACCTAAGTTGAAGATAGTCATCAAGGCTGAGAGCTTTGGTTTCAGTGGGTTGCTGTTGCTCAGATGAGTCGCTTTTTTCTTCAGCCTGTTTGCCGGCCTCTTTATCTGGGAGGGTGCTACAGGCAGCTAAACTCATTACAAGCGTCGCGCTTAGAACATATAATATGAATTTATTTAAATATGCGGGCATGATATCAAATCGTTAAATGGATTAAGTTCGTATAAACAACTAGGCGATTATATCGTAATTCCCAAGGCATACTGGCGATAAAAATGACATTACACTCTCAAATAAACTCTTCCGAATCGAGCGGCAGGCTCTACGTAGTTGCAACGCCAATAGGAAATCTTGGAGACATTACTAACCGGGCGCAGCAGGTGCTGAGTGATGTTGATTGGGTTGCCGCTGAAGATACTCGACACAGTAAACAACTATTAACAGCCTTGGGAATAAAGCAAACCCTAATCAGCCTGCATGAACATAATGAACAGGCTCGCGCAGAACAGTTGTTGCAGAAATTACAGGCTGGCGAGCAGGGTGCACTAATTTCAGATGCGGGTACGCCACTGATTAATGATCCGGGTTATCACTTGGTTAAGTTGTTGCGCCAGCATGATATCGCTGTGGTTCCGGTACCGGGTGTCAGTGCTGTGATTACTGCACTGAGTTGTGCTGGTTTGCCAACAGACCGTTTTAGCTATGAAGGTTTTTTGCCGGCCAAAAATTCTAAGCGTTTACAGAGTTTACAGACCCTCGAAAATGAAAGCCGAACCATGGTTTTTTATGAGTCACCGCACAGGTTGGTTGATTCTTTGAAATCATTTTTAGAGGCATTTGGTCCTGATAGAGAGGCTTTTATTGGCCGTGAATTAACCAAAAAATATGAACATTTTTTATCTGGAAACTTCGAGGAAATTATCGGCTATTTTGCCGATAATCCAGATAAGGTAAGAGGTGAATTTGTTTTGATTGTTGCTGGAAAAAATGTGACCAATGAAACAGAGGCAGATACATTCGTTGATATCGATAAGATGATTGAGGTTTTACTAAAGCAACAATTACCAGTAAAGCAAATCTCAGAAATTGTCAGTGAATTAACAGCGAAAAAGAAAAAATCAATTTATCAGCGGGTGTTGCAGTTAAAAGAGCAGTAGCAAAACCGAGTTAGTCATGATGGTGAATCGAGTTTGGGGCTGTCCTAGATAACCCCATTTGTGGTTATCTAGGACAGCCCCAAAAGAAAATATCAAGGTTAGTTAATCTGTTCCTTCAAGGCCTTAATCACATAGATATCATAGCGGGTATTTGGGCTATTAATATTGGTTGTTGGTGCAACCTCATTTAGCAGGCCTTGAACTGGTTCAGCACCTTTGGGGCGCTTTACAACGACGCGATAATTTGCAGTCTGCAGGGCGGCATCAAGCAGCTTGCTACTATCTATATCCGGGCCTGCCAAAAGCTGTAGGGCTTGCATCTCCTTTTTTACGGCGGCTTTTTTCTTTTTTTCAGGGTACATTGGATCCAGATAGATAACGTCTACATTGGGTTTTTCATTGAGTAGATATTCGATACTGTCAGCCTTGATAAGGTTTAATCGATCAAGAGTTAATTGCTCTTCTTCACTGAGGTTAGGTTTTTCATGCAATGCTCTGTCCAAAGCATCTTCAAGCAGTGCGGAAACAATTGCTGAACGTTCAAGCATATCAACTTTAAAGCCCAATGATGCCAATACATAGCTATCACCCGCCATACCTGCTGTCGCATCAATGATTGAAGGCAAACCTTTCGGTGTTGAGCCCATAGCTCGAGCTAAAGGCTGATTTTTTCCGCCACCAAATTTTCGTCGATGAGCTTTTTTGCCGGAGAGAAAATCGATCAGAACCGGCCCCGTGGCTTTTGAACAAAGCGCAAGTTTTTGTTGTTGGCTCTGCTTATCTAAAATCCAGTCCAGCCAAACCGGACTGTCAGGCGGATTTAACTGACATAATGGAATATCGAGCTTGTCTGATAGTAAGTCTGATTTGCTAGAATCAGTCTGTTGAATAATACAGATTTCAGAAGAGTTCATTTATAAACGTAGAAAGATGTCTTAAACTTAAATAGGTGTTGTAATTGAATTGTATAGTAATCTCTGAGACTTGAATATGCCGATCTACTTTAGTTTATTAAACAAGTTACTGATTTGGGGCTTGATCTTTTTGAGTTCAAATCAACTTGTCTTGGCAGAACAGGTCATATCAAAGTCAGCTTCACCTTCGGGGCCTGGATGGACAAAGTTTTCCCAACTTGAGAAAGCAGGCTTTATATTACAGGATGAAGCTCAAAATATACGTCACTCCAAAAACCATCTTCAAACTTATGTGCCAGCCTCAACAACAAAGTTGATTACTGCGCTGTTGGCGATTGAACACTGGGGCCTAGACCACCATTTCTATACTGATTTTTATTTAATACCATCCGAAAATGGTCCGGTCTTAGCGGTCAAAGGTTATGGCGACCCATTTCTGGTTTCTGAAGAGTTAATCGTTGTTGCCGAACAACTAAAGAAAAAATTAACAGGCCTTGGAATTTCCAATTTAGCAGGCCTTCAACTCGATACCAGCTATTATCAAGCTGGACTAATTATGCCTGGTACAAACGCAAGTTCAAACCCTTACGATGCGATACCTTCCGCCATTGCAGCTAACTTTAATACTATCAATGTTCGAAAAACAGGCGCTGGAGTGGCTTCTGCTGAAAAACAAACGCCAATAGTTGATAGCGGCAAGAGTTTTATTGAAAGTAGCCGGGCATACCGAGCTCTGAAGAGCGGTAAAAAACTCAGGGTTAATTTAGGCAGTGATCCAGCTTTTAGCCAACGTTATTTTGCCGAGTTGTTGGCCCATTTTATTCAACAACAGGGAGTAGAGGTTGAAGATAATATTGTTTGGAGTAAGGTCGAGAATGGCAAAAAACTCTACCGGCACCATAATAGCCGAGACCTTGCTGACATTATTAAGCCGATGATGAAGTATTCGACTAATTTTATTGCCAATCAACTTGCCTTAAACCTTGCGGTAGAGGTTGTAGGAGGCCAGGCAAATAAGCATAAAGTTCAGCAGGCCTACCAAAAACTATTAAGTGAGCGATTTGATTGGCAGGCCTTTTATATTGAAGATGGTGCGGGACTTTCACGCAATAACCGTTTGTCACCCAACCAGTTAATCGATGTATTGCAGGCCTTTAAACCATACAGCAACCTGTTGCCGGAAATTGAACAGCGAGTGTTCGCAAAATCGGGATCCCTGATTGGAGTAAGTACCCTGGCCGGCTACTTAAAAAAGGACCAAGAACTTTGGCCATTTGCAATGATGATCAATCAAAAAGTACCTTATAGGTTTAGAAATAAGCTGGCGAGAGAACTGTCCCAAGCTTACTAATCGGTTTTCATCTCTTTACGAGTTTCTAACTCGTGTTTTCAATTGTTTTGCAGTAGAATACACCCACTAAAAAGTGGGTCGGACAATCGCGGAAGCTTCGGCTTCGGAGGAAAGTCCGGGCACCATAGAGCAGGATGCCAGCTAACTGCTGGGCGGTGTGAGCCGACGGACAGTGCAGCAGAAAATATACCGCCGATGATTCTTCGGAAAACAGGTAAGGTTGAAATGGTGCGGTAAGAGCGCACCGCGCAACTGGTAACAGTTGTGGCAGTGAAAACCCCATCCGGTGCAAGACCAAATAGGAAAACACGTAGTGCTTTGCCACTACAGCTGTGGCTCGCAGACGTTTTCGGGTAGGTTGCTTGAGGCATGCAGTGATGTTTTGTCCAGATGAATGGTTGTCACTCGCAAGAGTACAGAACCCGGCTTATAGACCCACTTTTTCTTTTTTTAACTATCTTGTTAAATCATTTCTTTTTGTTATTTTCAATCTCAATTCTCTCTGTTAAACCATTTGCTGCTGCGTGATGTGATATTCTGGATTCGGCAAAATTCTGGTTTTTTATTCAACTGTTTGGTCTTAGGTGTGAGTGATGTTTGAGAGTGCATTTGTTGAGCTAAGTATGCTGTTGGCAATCTCGGCTTTTATGGGAGCGGTTGCGGTACAGCTCAAACAACCTTTAATTGTTGCGTTTATCGCGGTTGGTATTTTGGTGGGCCCATCAGTGTTAGGCATGGTGACCCTGGATGCTGAAATTGAACTCTTGGCTCACTTGGGAATTGCCATTCTGCTGTTTGTCGTGGGTTTAAAGCTTGACTTACATGTTATAAAAACCATGGGGGTCGTAGCCCTGTTTACTGGTTTGGGGCAAGTTGTATTCACCTCTCTGGTGGGTTACTTAATCGGCCTGGCACTTGGCATGACGCATATTGGGGCTTTGTATGTTGCTGTGGCATTGACTTTTTCAAGTACGATTATCATTGTCAAGCTGCTCTCTGATAAGCGTGAACTTGATGCCTTGCACGGTCGGATTGCGATCGGTTTTTTGATCGTTCAAGACATTGTCGTGATTTTGGCAATGATTGCCTTGACGGCGATAGGTCAAGCTGACATGGAAGCAAATCTAGGCGAGGAAGCTTTTTGGGTTTTAGCCAATGGTTTGTTGATGTTGATCGTAGTGGCGCTGTTGATGCGCTATGTTATTCCAAATATTCTCAATAAGTTAGCGCGTTCAACTGAGTTGCTGGTGTTATTTGCTATTGCCTGGGCGGTGCTGGGTGCTTCCGCCGGTAAAATGTTGGGCTTTAGTCAAGAGGTGGGGGCTTTTCTGGCCGGGATTTCTTTGGCATCAACCCATTACCGTGAGTTGATTGGCGCTCGTCTGGTAAGCCTTCGAGATTTTATGTTGCTGTTTTTTTTCATCAGCCTCGGCGCCAGTTTGGATTTAGGTTCACTCACTGAGCAAATATTTCCGGCTTTGCTGTTTTCAATATTTGTTTTGGTCGGCAACCCTCTGATAGTGATGGTTATTATGGGCTATATGGGCTTTCGCAAAAGAACCGGGTTTTTAGCAGGCCTGACCGTCGCTCAGATTTCTGAGTTCTCATTGATTTTAGCGGCACTCGGATTGAGTTTGGGGCATTTAGATCAGGAGACCGTTGGCTTAATCACCTTGGTTGGCTTAATCACGATTTCGGTATCGACCTATTTAATCCTCTATTCACACCCGATCTATGAATGGATTGCGCCTTATCTTTCCATTTTTGAACGCAAAGTACCTTATCGTGAAAATGCCTTTGGTAAAGATAACAACCAGGAACCAGCAGATATTATTATGTTTGGACTGGGACGCTTTGGAATGGTAATGGCAGACACTTTGCAGAAAAAGCAGCACCATGTTTTGGGTATCGATTTTAATCCTGAATTTGTCAAGAAAATGGCCGAGCATAATATTAATACACGTTACGGTGATGCTGAAGACCCTGAGTTTTTGTTGAGTTTGCCGTTGAATCAATCGCGCTGGGTAGTAGCGACCATTAGAGATAAGCATACTAACTTGGCTTTGATCAAAACTCTGAAGAATGAAGGTTATGAAGGGCGCATCGCGGTGGCGGCTAAAAATCGACAAGAAGCGGTTTTTTATGAGCAACAAGGCGTTGATTTGGTGTTAATTCCTTATGAAGATGCCGCTCTGGAAGCGGCTGAAAAAATATCTACAACTAACTAAGAGCGATACACAAAAGGTACATTGGTTGATAAGAGTTTATAAATAGAGAATAGCTCACAGCAATTAACTCCCCCCAACCATTTCTAGAATATTTAGCGGAGGCTTGATTTAAATGTCTGCAACAAATTGGTTAATGAT
>DBOI01000057.1 GCA_002299245.1 Hydrogenovibrio sp. UBA650 | reverse complement strand
GTACAAAGTAAAGCGATTCCGAATACAAGAAAACCTGCTCTGTATTAAGCTTTATTCTGCGTGGAGGCATTATTATTAAGTCCAATTGGTCAAACTTTAATCGGTTTTCCAGGTCGTCCAAAAAGCACTCTTGAAAATAAAAATCAATTTTGGGATGTTTAAGTTGGAAGTCTTCAAGTAGCTCTTGAAGAATCATCATATTAACCACTGGAGACATGCCAATTCGTATGGTTCTCTGTTCCTCTTGTTGCCATGTCTTAGAAAAGTTGATGATCCCCTCACTCTCAGAAATCAGCTTTTCAAATTTAGGAATCATCTCTTCTCCAAAAGGAGTCAAGCTGACTGATCGAGTGGTTCTTTGAAAAATCTTATGGCCGAGCTGTTCTTCAAGTTGAGCGATTGCATTTGATAGTGTTGGTTGAGTAACAAAACAAGCTTTAGAGGCCTCACTAAAAGATTTTGCGGATGCAACCGCGATTGCAAACCTAAGTTGATTTAAGTTCATGTTTTCCTCTAAAACGTAATTTTTTTAACCCGTTCTAGGTGTCTCTGGTTTGATTGGTATTTCTATTACATGGCTTTAATTAATTGTAGACCTAGTCGAAATTATAATCAGGCCATTTCGGACAGATAACATTCCAAAACGGATAATACTCGTCCAAACAACCTCTGCTTTTAATATGGTTGAAAATGGATTTGATTGCGTAAAAAGTAATGTAAATAGTATAATATAATTGCTTATCTTTTTCTGTGGGTGCAAATGAGTTAAGTATGAGTTACATGATGTTCTTATTAATTACGATAGTTCTGTGGGTTGTCTACACAACGCTATTAAAAAAGCTTCATCAATCTAAGCGAATTTCATTTTTCGGAGGCTTGATTGTTGCGCTAGTTTCCACCGTATATATTCAAAAATATAAACAACAACAAACAACACAGGTTGTTCAAAATGATCTGGAAAATATGAGCCAGGAACAACTCGAAAATTTGGATTTAAACGATTTAGAGCCGACTGCTGCAGGCAGTGGAACAGAACAGAAACCATGTACAGAAGATATTATTGAATGCTTCATACAACAGATTGATCAAGATCGTAAAATGTTTGACCGTAAATAGACAACATAATATTAATTTTGAATCGCCCTTAAAACCTTTGCTAACTTTCCCTATTTAAATGCCAAACCTAGAGATTCATCAGGCCTGTCAAAATGATATTGCCAAAAGCCGCAGAGTTGAGGCTTTTTGACTAAGTTCAACCATCTCTTTTGGTTAATAACCGTCTCTTTTACTGATATTCAGGTTCAGCTTTGAGTTTGAATTAACAGTTAATAATCATCGAAAACCGAATCTTCTAGGTTGTATTGGCAAGATAATGAAAATCTTCTATATAGCGATCTAATTTTTGCAATAAATGTTGGCGTTGTGATTCAGACAGAGTTGGGATCAGTTTTCTTATTAACCATTGCATCTGTTGCTGATTGAGAGCTGTTTTTGCTTCGAAGCCTTGACTCCAGTGCTGTTGAGGATTTGTAAACAGGCTGTTCACCGCTGAAGAATCAACTACATTACTCTCCAACACTTGTCTCAAATTCTGCTGCCAGCTCAGGCGGTTTTGATACAAATCTGGCGCCATCCAAGGTTTGTTTTCTGCCCATTGATTAAGCAAATCGAGCTGTTGTTCAGAAAGCTCTCCCAGCGCGTCTTGCATAAAGTCTTGTATTCTTTCCAAGGTTTTTTGACGATAAGCTTGTTCGCCAATTTCGATATTTTTTTCCGCGTACTCAGCATTTTTTTCAGCCAAATTCTCCAACAACTCAATTTTTTGTTGCTCTGTCATTTTAGTTATCAGCGGTGAAAAGGTTTTGCCTACTTGGTTAAAGGTTGCCTCAATAAAACCATTAAAAGCCTGGTAATGGCCTTCAAACTTATCATTATCAAAAGGCTCGTTAATAGAGGCTTTAATGGCTTGTAATTCTTGTCGATAAAGAGTCAGTTGGGTCGTTCTATGCCAATGGAGCAGATCATCCAAAGCAGCAGAAAACTCAGGTTCCTGAAACTCGTTGATAGAGACATAGTCATCCAAATACCAAGGAATCAACCAATCCAACTGATTATAAACCCAGCGAGTAGAGCAGGCTGTTAACAACATCAACGTCAGAGTAATTGCGATTAATTTAATTTTTAAAAACATCTAAATTACTCTTCCTGTTGTTTAATTAAGTTTGCTTTTAACTACTTAAAGTATCTGCTATTTTTAGGGTTTGTAATAAAAGTTGGTTCAATTTACTACATAGCCAAACGGTTTGTAAAAACATAAATACGGACAAAAAATACAAAAAACGTCCGTATAATGTCTTTTATGGACAAAAACTCGATTCAGAAGAACACGCTTAACTTTCTCAAAACCCAAAACAGGCCGGTCAGTACCCCGGAGATATTTCAGCACATTCAACAAGCTGTTTCTGAAAGAACGTTGCGTAGATGGCTAACTGAGTGGCAGAGTCAAAACCTTGTAACTCGAACGGGCAATAAGCGCGCGACTAAGTATCAATACATTCCACAAGATAAAGATACCAAACTTCAGTTCTTGCAAGAGGTACCTAAACATAGAAGACAGGCACTTATCCATCAAATCAGAGATGTCTGGACACATTCTTCAACTGCTTTAGAGGGTAATACTTTTACTCTTGGCGATACCTCTATTCTGCTTGAGCAGGGGCTAACTATTTCTGGCAAGCCTATTAAAGAGCATCAAGAAATTATCGGTCATGCCAAAGCCATTGATTTGATTTACCAATTTGTCAGCCAAGACAAGCCTGTTGATAAACAGTTTATTTGCGGCTTGCATTTAGCAGTACAAACAGAAGACGTTTTGGACATATACAAACCAATGGGGGACTGGAAAGTTGAAGCCAATGGCACCAATGCGGTCGATGAAAATGACAGGCCGGTTTATATCGAATATGCCCATCCATTTGATGTAGATTCGTTAATGGTGGAGTTTATGGAAGCTATGAATGGAATCCAAACCGATCAAATTACTTTGCAAAATGCGCCACATGTTTATGCAAAACTCCATATGGGGTTTGTGCACATACACCCTTTTTGGGATGGCAATGGGCGACTTGCAAGGCTGATTGCGAATATTCCAATACTAAAGGCTGGACTGCCGCCGCTTATGCTCGACCAGGATCAACGAGTTGAATACATCA
>DBOI01000126.1 GCA_002299245.1 Hydrogenovibrio sp. UBA650 | reverse complement strand
GAAATTGCCTGGATGAAACGAAACCCAGAAGTAAAAGTTGCGATAGATACTAGCTGGCATCCAATCGAATTTGTCAATAAGAACCGCGAATACGATGGTATAGCCAAGGGCTACTTTGACTATATTCACGCCAAAACCGGGATTAAATTTGCACCCAGCAAACACCTTAGTTGGAGCCAGGCCGTAAAACAGATGAAGTCCGGTGAGCTTGACATGTATGCTGCTGTGATAAAAACACCTGAAAGGGAAAAATATACAACCTATACAGAGCCCTACCTCCGTTTACCGATGGTCATTGCCACGCGCAAAGGAGAGAACTATATCGGCGACCTCGGTAAACTAGAAAATAAAAAAATTGCCGTCGTTAAAGACTATGCAGCTCAAGAATTTGTAGAAACCAGCTATCCAAGTGTAGAAACTTATTTAGTCGACAGTGTTAAACAAGGTTTACATGCTGTAGCAAAAGGCAGCGCCTATGGTTACATAGATAACTTAGCAGTAGTCGGTTTTCATATCAAAGACCAAGGTCTGTCCAATAGCCTACAAATCAGTGGCGAAGCCCCTTTCAGCTCTGATGTTGGTATGGCCATTCGCAAAGACTGGCCTGAACTACACTCTATCATCAATAAAGTGCTTGCCAGCGTTGACTCGCAAAAGCAAGCCGAGTTACACAACAAGTGGTTAAAGGTTGAATATAAGAAGCAGCTGGAATGGCAAAAAGTTGCATATGTGATGATTCCACTAATTCTGTTCATGTTAATCATTATGTTCTATAACAGAAAGTTGACTAAACTCAACAGCCAACTCCATAAAACAAACGAAGCTTTCATAGACACTCAACAAAAATTAGAAAGCAGCAATCAGCGGTTAGAGATTCTCAGCATTACAGACTTTCTGACAGGTGTTTATAATCGCCAGCAACTTGACCGAGTCTTAAAAAGTGAGCTCAATCGTAGCCAGAGATATAAGCAAATCTTCTCAATTCTGATGATTGACCTAGACAACTTCAAACAGACCAATGACAACTTCGGCCACCTTATGGGTGACGAGGTCTTAAAAGCAGTCGCTAAACAGGTATCTTTAGATATTAGATCAACTGACACCTTTGGGCGCTGGGGAGGCGAAGAATTCCTGATTATTTTGCCAAGTACAGATAAAGATGGCGCGATGAAGATAGCTAAAAAAATCGTCAGATCCATTCCAGAGATTGAGTTTGATAACTGTCTCAAACAAACTATCAGCATTGGTGTTGCTACATATAATCAAGGCCAGACCATTGAAAGTATGATCGAAATTGCTGATAAAAACCTTTATCACGCCAAACATCACGGCAAAAACCAAGCCTGTTCTCTGTTCTAAGTTTCCCTTCTAATTAATCAGGTTAATTTTAGGAATCAACAATAACAAAGCTTCAGAATCAACTAACTCTTGTATAATGATTAGCTTAATTTTTATTCAGTACAAAAGTGATTATGCCTTCAACCAATCAAGTTCCGCATTTGCAGACTGCATTAAAGGGGCCATTGCTAGAGCTCGAGCAACACCTGTTAGATAACCGGACAACAATAGAATCCTGGTTTAGGAAACAGTTTAAAAATACCCCGGCACCATTCTACGCATCAGTTGATTTGCGAAACGCTGGCTATAAATTAGCGCCTGTAGACACCAATCTGTTCCCGGCAGGTTTTAATAACTTACACCCTGATCTGCGTTCGCTTGCAGTACACGCCGCTCAAACCGCAGTTACCCAGGATTGTCCAGAAGCCGATGGCGTTTTGATTATTCCAGAAAATCATACCCGCAATATGTACTATCTGGAAAACCTCTGTTCACTACAACACATTCTTGAAGCTGCTGGATATGAAGTCCATATAGGTTCATTAATTGAAGATTTAAATGAACCGATGAAGATAGATCTGCCTTCTGGCAACTGCCTAACTTTAAAACCGCTTGTCAGACAAGCTGATCGTATTGGTGTTGAGGGATTCTTTCCTTGTGCTGTTCTGCTAAACAATGACCTTTCTGGAGGCCGTCCGGAAATATTAGAAGGCGTCCAACAAACCCTGATGCCACCGCTTGAACTCGGCTGGGCAGATCGCTATAAAACCGAACACTTTGCCCACTACTCTGACGTCACTTCGATTTTTGCTGAATTGATCGACATTGACCCATGGTTGATTACCCCAACCTCTATTGCCTGTGGACCTATCAATTTTAAAGAGCGAACAGGCCTGGAAGACTTGGCTAAATCTGTCAACCAAGTCATGGATGAGACTCAAAAATACTATCAAACTCATGAGATTGACTGTAAGCCATTTGTAATCGTTAAGTCTGACAGTGGCACCTACGGCATGGCGATTATGTCAGTAAACAGCCCGGAAGATGTACTCAACCTAAACAGAAAACAACGCAATAAAATGTCCTCGGTCAAAGAGGGACTTCAGGTTGAACAGATGCTGGTTCAAGAAGGCGTCTACACCTACGAAACCATGGAAGAAGCTGTGGCTGAACCGGTTGCTTATATGATCGGTAGTCAAGTAATTGGAGGCTTCTATCGGGTTCACACTGGAAAAACCGCAACTGACAACCTCAACTCTCCGGGCATGCACTTTGAACCGCTGTCTTTTGAAGAGTCCTGTGTGCTTCCAGATGAACAACAAAATCCTGACGCCAGCCCTAATCGCTTCTATGCATATGGCGTCATTGCCCGCCTTGCTCTGTTAGCAGCAGCCCGTGAGATTGCAGAGGCCAAAGGTCAACTTCCAGCGCTTGCTGCAATTTAGGTATTAGTCATGAGTTATCGCGTCGGTATTGTCATGGACCCTATTGAGGCAATTAAACCTCATAAAGACAGCTCATTTGCCATGCTACTTGAAGCTCAGCGCCGTGGTCATGAACTGGTCTATATGCAACCGGAAGACCTCTATCTGAAAAATGGTAAACCCCATGCAATCACCAACCAACTAAAAGTATGGGATAGAAATCAAGACCAACAGTTTTACGGTTTTGGGGCTTCTCACGATATCGCGCTAAACACACTGGATATCATCCTAATCCGCCAAGACCCACCATTTAACAGCGACTACCTCTACAGTACTCATATGCTTGAACTCGCTGAAGCTGATGGAGTGCTGGTGGTTAACAAGCCGCAAACCTTGCGTGACGCCAATGAAAAGCTGTTTGCCAGCTGGTTCCCAGAGTGTATTCCTCCTACCCTGGTTTCGGCCAACCCAAGTCAGCTCAAAGAATTTATTGCAGATCATCAGGATACGATTTTAAAACCACTTGATGCGATGGGGGGAGCTTCGATATTTAGAGTCAAGGCTGGTGACCCCAACACTAATGTGATTATTGAAACCATGACGGATCATGGTCAACACCACATCATGGCACAGCTGTTTTTGCCAGAGATCAAACAAGGCGATAAACGTATCCTGCTAATCAATGGTGAACCTGTTGATTACAGCTTGGCGAGAATTCCAGCAGAAGGTGAAAATCGAGGCAATATTGCTGCAGGTGGAACCGGAGTTGGCATGCCAATTACCGATCGAGAACGCTGGCTCTGTGAACAGATCGCTCCGACCTTGAAAGCAAAAGGCCTGTATTTTGTTGGCCTGGATGTAATCGGCGATTACATTACCGAAATAAATGTCACCAGCCCAACCTGTATTCGTGAACTCGACATGCAGTTTGATCTAAATATTGCAGGCCTGTTATTTGATCAATTAGAGCGACAGCTTGAGTCGTAATAAACAGGCCTGCTGTTGCATCTGCTATAATCCAAGTTATGAAGCAGATGCCATCTCTAGAACATAATTTCCTTGTTGCCATGCCCAGTCTGGACAATAGCTGGTTTGAAAAAACCGTTATCTATATTGTCGAAGACAATGAGCATGGTTCTATGGGCCTGGTCATTAATCTTGCAAACAAAATCGATGTTCAAGATCTATTTGAACACTTCTCAATGGAGATTCCATCCGATGCTCAATACCTTCACGACAGAGTACTTCTAGGCGGGCCTGTCGATTTAGAACGAGGTTTTATTCTGCATAAAGGTATGGGCAATTGGAAAAGCAGTCTGCCACTACCCGATGAACTCCATATGACTGTCTCCGAAGACCTGCTTGAGTCAATGAGCCATAACAAGGCTCCAGAGCATTTTCTGGTTTGTCTCGGTTTTGCAGGCTGGTCTCCTGGACAGTTGACCGATGAGATTCAAGAAAACAGCTGGTTGACGATTCCCTATAACGAAAGCCTGCTGTTTGACACGCCACTTTCCAACCGCTGGGAAGTGGCCCTGGGGACTCTGGGAATTTCGCCAGAATTTCTCAGCAGCGAGGCGGGACATGCCTGAAGCGCCCGAAGGCACAATCATCGGCTTTGACTTTGGTCTCAAAAGAATTGGCGTAGCAATTGGTCAAACAATTACCCAAACGGCAGGCCCCGAAGCTATCGTTAATAGCAAAGATGGCAAACCCGACTGGGAACACATTACCCAAATTTTTGAAAAATGGCAGCCCTCTGCCATCGTTGTTGGTCTTCCGATGCGACTTGACGGCAGTGAACAAGCATTGACTCAACCGGCAAGAAAATTCGGTCAACGTTTGAGCGGTCGTTATCAAAGGCCTGTGTTTTTTATTGAAGAACAGTTAAGTTCAATTGAAGCTGAAAACCGTAACCTGAAAAAACAGCACATCGACGATCACGCGGCACAAATACTATTAGAAAACTGGTTACAGAGCGCGTATTGAACTCAACACTTTGAACTCAAATTAGGTTACACTTTGCAAGATTCTGTTGGCTTGGTTAACAGAGTCTAAACCTCTAACTTATGAGATGGTCATGAATGAATTAGATATAGACGTAAACCAGTTGATTGAAGATATCTGTGATCAGATCAAACGGACACGCGCCTTTGCCCAATCACCTAAAATGATTGGCATCCGTACTGGCGGTGAATGGGTGGCTACTAAAATTCATAATCAACTCGAACTTGAAGATGAACTCGGCGTCATCGACATCTCTTTCTACCGCGATGATTTTTCAAAAATAGGCCTGAACCCAACTGTTAAACCCTCTTCTATTCCATGGGAAATTGACGACCAACATATTATTCTGGTCGACGATGTTCTCTACACCGGCAGAACCACCAGAGCGGCACTTAATGAAATTTTTGATTTTGGCAGGCCTGCCAGCGTAACTTTAGTTAGTCTTCTAGATCGTAAAGGCTGTCGTGAGCTCCCTTTTCAAGCCGATATTACTGGTATGCAGATCGAATGCAGTCAAAAAATAAAAGTCTCTGGACCGGAACCATTAAAAGTGACCATTGAAACAAGTGAGGCAAGTTCATGAGTGGCAGACTGGTAGCCCGAAATATACAGTTAAATGAACTGGGTAAACTCGAACACTTCTTAACACTAGAAGGTTTAAAGGCCCACCATCTCACCGAGATTCTAGATACTGCGGAATCATTTATAAATCCGCAAACCAATGAAATTCGCAAGCTACCGTTATTGCGCGGCAAGAGCATTATGAACCTGTTCTTTGAGCCGAGTACACGAACTAGAACCACCTTTGAAATAGCAGAAAAACGCCTTTCAGCCGATATTGAAAGTTTGGACATTCAGACCTCTGCCACAAAAAAAGGCGAGTCTCTATTAGATACCCTGTGGAATCTACAGGCCATGCAAGCTGACATGTTTGTAATTCGCCATGCCGAAAGCGGCGCTGCGCACTTTTTTGCCAAACACGTTGCCCCACATGTTCACGTCATGAATGCGGGCGATGGCCAACATGCCCACCCAACTCAAGCCATGCTCGATATGTACACCATTCGCAAACACAAAGGCGATATTTTTGACTTGAAGGTGGCGATTGTTGGCGATGTGCTCCACTCTCGCGTAGTTCGCTCTCAAATACAAGCTCTGAGTATTTTAGAAGCCAGAGAAATCAGAGTAATTGGACCCAAAACATTGATGCCATCAGACCCGGCTGCGATGGGAGTTCATGTCTATCACAATATTGAAGAAGGTTTGGAAGGGGTTGATGTCATCATTATGGTTCGTCTGCAAAACGAACGTATGAAGAGTGCCTTAATTCCTAGCGAGAAAGAGTTTTTCAAACTCTACGGTTTGACTGAAGAACGTCTAGCTCTAGCTAAACCTGATGCGATTGTTATGCACCCGGGACCAATTAACCGTGGTGTTGAAATCGACTCTGCCGTTGCCGATGGCTCTCAGTCAGTGATACTTGAACAAGTGACCTACGGGATTGCGGTGCGTATGGCGGTTATGGCGATTCTTATTAGCAATGCTGCTCAGCTCGCACAACACAAAGCCGAACAGGAATCACAGTTGCAAATAGAGGGCTTGGACTCTGAACAAGATGAAACAGAGAAAATGGAGGACGAAAAGTGAGAATCGTCATCAAAAATGGTCGGGTGATTGATCCCGCACAGAACATTGATGCCACCACCAACGTCTACCTATCCAGGGGACGCATTCTTGAAATTGCGAATCAGGCACCCGAAGGCTTTACCGCTGACCAAGAGATTGACGCTACTGACAAATGGATTCTACCAGGCCTGGTAGATTTACAGGCCAGACTCAGTGACCCAGGTTCCAACTATGCAGGAAGTATTGCAACAGAGACCAAAGCTGCGGTAGCTGGCGGTATTACCAGTATCTGTTGTCCGCCGGATACCTCGCCAGTCAATGACACTCAAGCGGTCACCGAGCTAATACAGCGTCGTGCTCGTCAAGCGGCGACCGCTTTTGTTATGCCAATTGGCGCTCTGACTCAGGAACTGAACGGTGAACGACTTAGCAATAGCTACTCACTTAAACAGGCTGGTTGTGTCGCTCTAAGTCAGGCCAATCAACCAATACAAAATGCCCTGACACTTAAAAATGCGCTTGAATATGTCGCTACCCTCGATATCCCGGTGATGTTGCGTTGTGAAGATGAAAAGCTAAAGAATAACGGTATTGCACATAGCGGCCCAATCAGTTCTCGCCTTGGCCTTCCGGAAATTCCACCGTCGGCTGAGACAGCAGCTTTGGCACGCGATTTAGTACTAGTCGAAGAGTCTGGAGTTAAAGCCCACTTCTCTCAGATATCCTGCTCTCGCTCAGTAGAGATGATTGCCGAAGCGAAAAAACGAGGCCTCCCCGTAACTTGCGATGTCGCCATTCACCAACTGATTCTGTCAGAAATGGATACCATGACCTTCAATAGTCTCTACCGCGTCAGCCCTCCATTACGAAGCATGGATGATAAAGCCGCGCTGATTATGGGAGTGAAGACCGGAATAATTGATGCCATTGTAAGTGACCACTCACCTCTGGAGAAAGATTCAAAATTACTTCCTTATGGAGAGAGTGTGCCGGGAATGAGTAGCTTTGAAACTCTGCTGGCGTTACTGGTTAAACTGGTTCAAGAAAATCATCTAGATCTATCGACCGCGATTCGGGCAGTCACTCAAAACCCGGCCAACATTATCGCTTGCAATACTGGCTCACTTGAGGCGGGGAATTCTGCCGACCTCTGTATATTTGATCCAAATATCATTTGGACTCTGGATGCGCAAAATATGGTCAGTGAGGGCAAAAACTCGCCGTTTACCGGCTGGGAATTTATTGGTCAGGTTGAACAGACATTTTTCCAGGGTCGTCCGGTTTTCCGCAACAACCCAGTATAAAAGCGCCTCTCTGTTTCATGCAAAACATCACAGTTGAACTGCCAATTCGCCAAACCGAACAACTCAATGGCTACTACGCTGTAGAAGTTCTACTACCTGAAATTGACAGGCCTGAAGATCTTATTGGCAAAACATTTGTCTTTGCCGATGACTCAACCGAACTCACACTGTTTTTACACCCACAAAAAAATCGCTTTCAGCTGTTAGCTCCAAATTTAATTGATGAGCAAAAAATTCAAGCCAAGCTTATTCAGCAGTCTGAGGTTATAAGCGAATTTCAATTCCCATCTAAAGAGCAGCCTTGTGTAATTTTGGCCTCGGCAAAATATATGGGCAATGCACTTGCAATAGCCAAAAAGCACGCCAATAAGAAGGTCACAACCATCGTTATGCTCGGTGGAGATCGGTTTCCATTTCAAATAAAACCCGCTAGATTCTGGGTCCCAGAAATGCCTGAAGAGGCAATTGGTGCAAGTACTTTATTGGAAGATTGGGGAGTCGTAAACCGGATGGCATCGCCAGATATGCTGCCGGGTTGCTTTCATGGTGAAGTGGAAGAGCTGTTTGCGGAGTGGGTTCAGGGTAAGAATCAAAACCCTGAACAAAAACAGAAATGGCAGGCCGTCATTCTTGCAGAACAGGCCTGCCAAAAACGCTGTCTGGATATCTGTGCAGATCAAACTTGGCTACAACCAACTCACACTGCACAGACATAAGACATTAGCTATTTAGATATCTCTAATAACTATTTTTCAAGCTTTTCAATCGCACTCGCTTGCTTTCTAATTTTACGAGCCAACTTCTCAATTGACTTAGCAGTATCGTGAAGCGCAACTTCGGCGGTTGACCCCAACGCGGCTTCAATCAAAATCTGCAACTCTTCATAGTTTTCATTAGTCAGAGTTTTTCTTTGTTGCTTATTAAGGCTTTTTTTAAAGCTTTGAACTACCTTATAGGCGTGCTTATCAACATTCATTTTTTAGTTCTCCTCTAATTAATCGTATTGGAAAATATCTTCACCAGAAGAAACGATCAATGGATCGGCTTGACCGACTACTTTTTCATCTTTACCTTCATAAGGTATCTGACTCAATACATAACGCATACACTCAAGGCGAGCACGTTTTTTATCATTCGACTTAACTACCGTCCAAGGTGCGTGGCTGGTATTAGTATAGAAAAACATATCTTCTTTAGCTTTGGTGTAATCATCCCAACGGTCAAGCGACGCTAAATCCATTGGACTCAACTTCCATTGCTTCAATGGGTCGTGTTTACGTGAGTTAAAGCGACGCAGCTGCTCTTTGCGGCCTACCGAAAACCAGAACTTCATAATGCGAACACCATCTGCTTGAATCATACGTTCAAACTCTGGCGCCTGATGCATAAATAGAGTGTACTCCTGAGGCGTACAGAAGCCCATGACACGTTCAACACCGGCACGGTTGTACCACGAGCGGTCAAATAGAACCATCTCACCAGCCGTGGGCATGTTTTGTACATAACGTTGGAAGTACCACTGCCCTTTCTCAATTTCACTCGGCTTATCTAACGCCACGACTCGGGCACCACGAGGATTCAAGTGTTCCATCATGCGCTTAATCGTTCCACCCTTACCAGCTGCATCTCGCCCTTCAAAAAGCATGACGATTCTTTGATCGTTCTCTTTTACCCATTTCTGAAGTTTTAATAGCTCAATCTGTAAAGTACGCTTAATCTTTTCGTACTCTGCGCGCTTCATCTTTTCCTTGTATGGATAATTACTTTCGCTTGATTTTACTTTTTTCACGTTGCGCCTCCCTGGTTAGCGTGTGCGATTCCGAATTGAGCCTAAAATTGACAGCAAAACTCCCCCCATTGCGTTGAAAAAGCTAAATTCAAAATAACAAGATTCTGAACTTATATGATTTCTATAAGCGCAACACAATCTGTGCTTCTACAAGAAACAGTTGTGGGTAATTAAAAGTCATATAGACAGCAACTCAGGTAAGAATCGCCAATTAATTAAGAACTTTCTTATACTTTTACTATACGCCTATATAAAGGGTTTTTCAGCACATTAGCCAGATGATTTTTTTATGAAGCAGACCGTTTTATTACTTAATTTTATGACCGTAATTTATAGCTAATCAATTACAGCAATTTGCATGTGTAGATTCTTTAAATTAAGTCTATAAACTAGAGCTCAAAAGCTTTAATATTTAAGCTATAAAAACGGGAAATTAGATGAGTACACTTTTGGAAAATTACAAGCAGGTATTGAATCGAATTCAACAGGCCTGTAAAAATAATCACCGAGACCCTGGCGCAGTCTCACTGCTCGCTGTCAGCAAAACTAAACCTATTGAAGATATTCAAGAATTGGCTAAACATGGCCAAAATGCATTTGGTGAAAACTATGTGCAAGAGGCTTTAACTAAAATAGAGATTGAACCCGAATTAGAATGGCATTTTATTGGACCAATCCAATCAAACAAAACCAAACACATCGCTCAACAATTTGCATGGGTTCACAGTGTGGATCGGTTAAAAATTGCTCAACGATTAAATGACCAACGTCCATCAGAGCTTCCACCTCTAAATGTCCTGCTAGAGGTAAACATTAGCCGAGAACAGAGTAAGTCAGGCTTTACAGAGGATGAGGTTATCAGTATTGCAAAACAGATCGCTACGATGCCAAACCTATCTTTAAGAGGCTTGATGGCAATCCCCCAGCCTAGCGACAATTATGCAGACCAGCTCAAACCTTTTAGAGCGGTCAAACAGTTATTGGCAAAACTGCAACAAGAGCTACCCGATGCACAACTCGATAGCTTGTCGATGGGAATGTCTGCAGATTTAGAAGCCGCAATTGCTGAAGGCGCAACTATCGTGAGAATTGGGACAGATGTCTTTGGCGCTCGTGAATATTCAAATATCAGGCGATGAAAACGCAGAAAAACTTGCTTAAAAAAGAAAAAACCAGGATTGATTAATCAATCCTGGCATATCTCCTTTTTGCATAAATCTGAGTGGGTGGGTTTTCAACTCAAACCACTGCAAATTGTAAGGGCAATTTAACCGATTTTGCCGGCGACTGCCTCTTAAGTTATATAACGGCTTAATGACCCTTTTCTTTAGTCATCTTTTACCGTTTTTTCAGCGGTTTCAGCAGGAGCAGGTTCGGCTTCTTCTGCTACATCAACGGGCTCAGTAACTCTTGTATCGAAAGCCTCAGCCAATCGCTGATGGAACTCACGAACTCGCTCTAACCATCCTGATTTAGAGTCCTGTTCCGGGAATCTTTGTGCCGCTAATCCAGCCACCCATTCATCTAACTTCTCACGGGCATCAACAAAATGTTCTTCCAAACTCTGAATCGCACTCTGCCACTGCTCTAAATAGGAAGGTAGGTTTGCGACATCCGCTGGCGACTGCTCATCATCAGTTTGATTTTGAACTTGTGCTTCTTGCAAAGCTTGCTCTTGGGTAGCATCGCGTTGCGCCTGCTGATATTCAGCCATCGCTGCCTGTTTATATTGAGTTACCCGCATTTCGGTTTGAGTTAGATTTAAACTGAATGAACCAATTTGTGACATATCTATATCAAAATCTACAGCCTTCTGAAGCGCCTGTTCAATGTCTCCAGCAAAGAAAGAGTTCGCGAGATCATCAACTTTTGCAAACACGTCATAAATAGCCTGAAGCTCTTCTTCGTTTAGATCACCCTCAACCGAAAAACCGAAATGCTCTTCAAATGCAGTTGCTTCAAGCGCTTCTTTACTCTCAAAATAACGCACCCCATCAGGGCCTTGTTCACCAGCTTGAAACTCTTTATACGACTGGTAACTGGCATAGAGTTGACGAAAATCAACATTAACTTTATCGCCCTCTTTTGTGGTCAGTGAAAGACTCATGGTCTCACTATATTGATAGGCGCTTTCAAAACTTTGCATGTAGGCAGCTTTTTGAACCCCTTGAGGAGAACCTTCAAAGAAGTCATCAGCATTTACTTTTGCTAAGTTAGATTCTTGATCAGCTTGGTATTTGGCTTGTACCAAATCTGAGATTGATGAGTTTTTTGCTTTGGTCGTGAAGAAATCGTTATTGAATAAAGGCTTCACGCCATTCAGGCTTTCACTGGTCATGTTTGCCATTTTCAAATCCTTTTACCTAGATCTCAGGTAATGAAATTGTGATTAATTAAACCCTTGTGGCAATATTATTTTTTTCTTATGCAATCTATTTAACGGTAGCTCCTAAAAAACCTTTAATTTTTAGACTTTTAATTCGCTGGTGCCAAGGCTTTATTCCTTTATAATATTGGCTATCGAAAACTAACCTGGATTATTGAAACTATGCACGCTGCTATCTGTTTTATTGGTGCTGGCAATATGGCACAGAGTTTAATTGGTGGCTTGATCGCCAGTGGCTATGACAAAAACAAAATATGTGCTGCTGATCCCACTGCTGAGCAAAGAAATTTGATTACAGAAAGGTTTGGGATTCACTGTTACAGTGACAATGCTGAAGCCATCGCTAAATCAGATATTGTCGTGCTTGCTGTTAAACCTCAAATCCTAGAGAGTGTAACCAAAGCTATCTCTGAGGTTGTAACAGAAAAACAACCTTTAATTATCTCTGTTGCTGCCGGTATTCGCAGTAGTGCGATCAACGGCTGGCTTAGCGGAAACAGTGCCATCGTTCGCTCTATGCCAAACACACCAGCACTTATCCAAACTGGCGCAACAGGACTGTTTGCTAACCAACATGTTAGTGATGAACAAAGAAGCCAGGCAGAGCATATTATGCGTGCGGCAGGCTTGACTGTATGGGTTGATGAAGAACAGCAGCTGGATGCCGTTACCGCACTTTCAGGTAGTGGACCAGCCTATTACTTTCTGTTTATGGAAGCGATGGAACAGGCCGGTAAACAACTGGGGCTTGACGAAAAAACAGCACACCTGCTCACCCTGCAAACCGCTCTAGGTGCAGCAAAAATGGTTTTAGAAAGCCATCAGGACTGTGAAACTCTGCGCAACAACGTTACCTCTCCAAATGGAACCACAGAAAGCGCTATTCAGAGTTTTGAAAGCGATAATCTGCGCAATATCGTTGCCAAAGCAATGCAGGCAGCAAATGATCGAGCAATTGAACTCGCCGATGAACTGGGAGGCAAAAACTAATGGACTTTTCATCTCCAACGGGACAAGGTGGTCTTTTTCTACTGCAATTCTTGGTCGGCCTGATTATTTTCGTACTGTTATTGCGTTTTTTGTTAAGAGCCACTTATGCGGACTGGCATCACCCTGTTGTCAAGTTTATTGCCAAGGTTACAAATCCGCTCTGTGCGCCTTTAAACACAGTATTGCCGGTAAAAAATCGTTGGGATTTGCCTGCCATTATTACAGCCATTGTGCTTCAAGCTTTGTTTGTGGTCTTGATCGGTTGGCTCACCAGTCGTGATTTTAGCATTGCATTTATTGCATTGGCGGCAACAACAGAGATAGCCAATGTGCTGCTTGACCTGATGTTTTGGCTGATTATTATCCAGGCTATCTTGAGCTGGGTATCACCAGGATATAATCCAAACACGGTTATATTCAACCAGTTAACTCAACCAATCTTAGCGCCATTTCAGCGTCTAATTCCACCTATCAGCGGCATGGATCTATCGCCTCTTTTCGCGATATTAGCTATCAAACTATTTCAGATTGTAGTGGTGGGATCTGTTGCTCAAATTGCACAGCAGATGATCAGTTAAATCGGAACACAATACCAGAATAAACTATGAGCACAGATTCACAAATCCTTGACGAAGTTGTCATTCCTGAATACTTGAAAATTGATACGCCACTGAAACTCACCAGCGGTTCAGTTTTACCAAGCTATGAGCTGATCTATGAAACCTATGGAGAACTCAATGAAGACAAGTCCAATGCCATTCTTGTCTGCCACGCACTCAGTGGAGATCACCATGTTGCCGGAGTCGATAAAGATGGTAAACCCGGCTGGTGGAATGGTTATATCGGCCCTGGAAAACCAGTTGATACCAACAAATTTTTTGTGGTCTGCTCAAACAACCTGGGCGGCTGTCGAGGCAGTACAGGACCAACAACTATCAACCCGGAAACAGGTAAGGTTTATGGCCCTGACTTTCCTATCGTTACCTGTGAAGACTGGGTACAAAGCCAGAATGAATTACGCAAACATTTAGGGGTTGATAAGTGGGCTGCACTGATAGGCGGCTCTATGGGTGGCATGCAAGTTTTACAGTGGGCAATTGACTATCCAGATAAATTGGAACACGCCCTTGTGATAGCCGCTGCACCAAAATTATCTGCTCAGAATATCGCATTTAATGAAGTTGCCCGCCGAGCTATCATGTCTGATCCAGACTTTCTTGAAGGCCGATTTATTGAAGCTGAAACCATCCCAAAACAGGGACTTTCACTTGCTAGAATGCTTGGCCACCTGACCTATCTTTCAGACGACATGATGGGAACAAAGTTTGGTCGAGAATTACGTGAAGACAAACTGCAATACAACTACGAAGTTGAATTTCAAGTAGAGAGTTACCTGCGCTATCAAGGTGAAAAATTTGCTACTAAAATGAATTTTGATGCCAATACTTATCTGTTAATGACTAAGGCGCTTGACTACTTTGACCCCGCTGCAAAATACGACCACAACCTCAGTGAAGCACTGGCAAAAGCAACCGCTAAGTTCTTGGTTGTCTCCTTTACTTCTGATTGGCGATTCTCTTCGCAGAGATCACACGAAATCGTTAAGGCCCTTCTCGACAACGATGCCAGCGTAAGCTATGCCGAAGTAGAATCGCAACACGGACACGATGCCTTCCTGCTGCCCAACACCCACTATGAAGGGGTTTTTAAAAGTTATATGCAGCGCGTTTATGATGACACTTTGCAAAACTCGAAATCAAACCAAGGAGAACAGTAATGAACCATATTTCTCCTGAATTCAAATTGATTTCCGACTGGATAACTGAAGACAGCCGCGTACTTGATCTTGGCTGCGGCGATGGACAACTTCTGAAATACTTGATTGATACCCACAATATCACCGGTTACGGTTTTGAGATTTCGCCGGAAAAGACCATTCAGGCAATGGAAAAAGGTATTAACGTTATTCACAGCGATCTCAACAATCACGATATTTGCGAATATTTTGATGAGGACTCATTTGACTATATTGTGATGACTCAAGCACTACAAGTAGTCAGCAGACCTGACGAGCTACTTGATGAGATGCTGACTGTCGGTAAACAGTGCATTATCACCTTCCCTAACTTTGGTCACTGGCGCAACCGACTCCAACTCATGTTCAGTGGTCAAATGCCAGAAACAGAAACTCTGCCTTACCATTGGTATGACACACCCAATATTCACATGTGTACTTTCAATGATTTCGAAAACCTTTGTGAAGAAAAGGGGTTAGAAGTTGTCGCTCGCACAGTGGTAAATTCAGAACATCGCAGTACTTTTGGGATGCGAATAGCACCTAACTTACTAGGCGAAGTAGCTCTCTATAAAGTTCAGAAAAAGGCTCTCTAAATTCGTTATTCAGCTTAGAGGCCTTTTAAAATACTGCTCAGTTTTGATAGCGATTGTTAAAAGTTGATTTCTCTGCTCTCACCATAAGCCTCCACATTGTTGAGTTCAGGTGTTGCGTTTATTATCTGAATTCAGGAAATAACTGATCAGCACTACTAGATAATTCTTCTATACTCAATGCTAATAAAGCTTATGGAATAAGAAGAAATCTAAAGTGAAATTCTTGACGCCTTCCAAGTTAATACTCTTTGGGTATGCCACGCTGATCTCGTTTCTTTTAATCAGTATTTTCATTTTTAAAAGTAATGACGAAACCATTGCTAAAGACTATGAAAAACTGGTTTCAAGCCAGAGCTTGGCTAACCTGATGCAGCAAATGCAAGTTAATGCAAAAAACCGTTCTATTCTGCTCTCGCAAATCCTATATGAAAAAGATCCTTTTATTCAGGATGAACTGATTCAGCAATTTCAAATTCAGGGAAATCTTTTTATTACTCATAAACTCAAGCTTTCGGAGATTGGGTTGGGTCTGGATAAGTTAAATAGATTAAATCAGTTAAACGAAGTAATTACTAAAAACAGCTCAAGACAACAGCGCGTAATCGTTCTCTATTTAGATGATAAAACCAGTGAATCTCAAGGCTTATACTTAGAGATGCTGCCTTACCAGAGAAAAGTCATAAGCACTCTTTCCGGGTTATCAGACGAGCTCCGACAACAGGCCTCTAACGCTCAAGCACATTATCACCACATCACAGAACAAGATGAGCGGTTGTCAGCCTTTCTGAATGCTAGTCTACTGGTATCCATGTTGTTTTTTGCTATTTATAGCTTCCGACAATCAAAACGCACCGAGAAAAAATTAAACGATAACGTTTCTGAACTGAACACCCAGATTGAAGAACAACAGCATGTCAACGCAATGGATGCTCATATTCTTCACGCAGTAGAACAGAGCATTGTATTAACCACTAGAAAGGGAGAGATTGTTCGATCTAATCCTAGCTTTGAACTATATCTAAAACAACTCAGAACCGATTTACCACCCTCAATTTGGCAAATACTCAATCAAGCAGGCTTAAACATCAACCGTGAACAAATCTGTTTTCAGATTGATCAAACAGGACTCTGGCAAAAAGAAATACAGCTTGGCGAGCCATTCAACTTTTATGCTCTTTGCGAAATTAACAGGTTTGAACCTACCAAACTCATCAGTGCAAATTTATTGATTAGCATTAAAAACATTTCTGCTCTCAAAGAGGCGCAGAGAGCAATTGAAAAGCAGGCTAACTACGATGCAATTACCGAACTACCTAACCGGCACAGCTTTCAACAAAGGCTCGCCGAACAGACCAAATCTTCCAATGCCAATTTCTCTCTTATCTATTTAGATCTGGATGATTTTAAAAACATTAACGATAGACTCGGGCACGACTACGGCGATGAACTCCTCAAAGCGGTGAGTTTTCGGATGCAGAACTTACTATTAGAGCTACATCTAAATCGTTTTCAACTCTCTAGAATCGGAGGTGATGAGTTCGCGATTCTTCTCGAAGATTGTAATAAAAAGCTAAAAGATTGCAGTAAAAATCTCGCTGAGCAATTAGTCGACATCATTAGCCAGCCTTACAATATTCAAGAAGAAGTCGTTGAAATTGGTTGTAGCATTGGGATATCAATCTTCCCTGAACACTCTCAAACAGCAAGGCAACTGATGAGAAATGCCGACTTGGCGATGTATGAAGCAAAACATTCTGGTAAAAACTGTTTTGCCTTCTATACCGAAGAGATTAACCAACGCCTGGAACAAAAGAATATCCTTCTGCAAAATATTGAATCCGCATTACTAAAAAAGGATTTTGTGCTTCACTATCAGCCACAATACAACCTCCAAACCAATGAACTAATTGGTTTGGAGGCCTTAATTCGCTGGGAGAGTGAAGACACCTGTTACCGACCGAATGAATTCATCCCTTTTGCTGAAGAAAATGGCATGATTCATCTAATAGACGAGTATGTCATAAAATTAGCCTGCCGCCAGCTTCATAGCTGGCAGGAAGAGGGAATCAAGGTTCCTAGGATTGCAATCAATATATCGAGTAAACAATCAAACCCTGAAAATTTAATTAACCTGATTGATAGTCAAATTGAAAAATACGGACTCAACGGAAAAAGCCTCGAACTTGAAGTCACCGAATACTCATTGATTACCAATATAGAAGACAAAGGTTTTAAAGAGTCGTGGCTAACGGCATTACACAATAGAGGCATTCATATTGCAATTGATGACTTTGGAACAGGCTATTCTTCATTGAGTTACTTACAAAATCTGCGTGTCGATCGATTAAAAATTGATCGCGGTTTTATTAATGGGATTATCACCAATAAAGAAAGCTTACTCATCACTGAGAGCATTATCCAACTTGCGCACAATGTAGGGGCAAAAGTTATTGCAGAAGGTGTTGAAACTAAAGAACAATCTCAACTTCTTATCAATCAAGGCTGTGATGAAGCACAAGGTTATCTATACAACCCCGCTCTTCCGGTTGACAAAATCAGACCTCTTTTAAATCAAAACAGCCCTGTTAATTGCTTGTAATTTTAATTAGAATTAATCGTGTCGCGGATTTTTCCTATGATTTGCCGTTATTCGGAATAAATCATGCTTTCGTGTTTAAACTTTTAACAGATTTCATAGACTCTCTCTCATGCATCAATGGTTTAGAAAAGGAGATGCTCGTCGCTTTCATCGCGTCGATATGACGCTTCAGAGCTTTATCATCCCGAGCTCCCCTCTGGAGGATCGTGAAATATACGCGATCGGTGTTAATTATTTTCCGAATGTAGTTACCAGCAAATTAGAAGCATTGAAGTTTGCAACCTTAAATTCTTTAGATAGAATCCAAGATCAGAAGACTACAATTAGCGGTATTGTCAATGAAGTCATCCAGGAAATTGAGTTTTTTGGAAATTGTCTAAAAGATATATCTGAAGGAAGACACCCTAAACAAGATATGCACTACTGGATGCAGATCAAGGAAAAGCTGAGTGGTTTTGAAGAAATCAAACTGCTTTTAAAAAGCTCTCCCAAAACTTACCAATACTTCAAACTTATTGAAGACAAATACCTCAAATTACTTAATCACCTGGTCAATGCTATAAATCTTTCAAGCGCCGATGACTTTGTGGTTGAGGGACGTTTACCAGTAGGATTCAAACTTGATGAAATGGTCAAAAAATTCCAACATCCGCAGTTTTCTAAAATCCCTCTTATACAAACCATCCTGCATTTAGCAGAGCTTTTAGATGCCTATATTGAAGTATATCGACAGATTAATGACGATAACTATTTAAAGTACTTTCCCAACGAATGGCCTTTAAGAAAGGTAAATATTAGTGCTAGTGGTATTGCAATACAAACGCCTAAACGTTTTCCGCTTTACTCTCACGTCAATGTTTATCTCTATTTTGAGTCCAGCGCCAAAACGATAGAGTTTGAGGGCAGAGTGGTAGACATTAGAGAAATGGAAGCGGAAAAGTTAGAACGTATTGCGATTAATTTTGAATTTCCGAATGGCAACGATCAAAACTTCCTGCAACAAGAAATTCAAAAACAGGAAGTCAAAGAATGCATGAAATACAGCTTTTATTAATTGTGAGTCACAGGTAAAGAGTATATGCCAGGTTTAAACCATGATATAGACGCAACTTTTATGGACTCTCTGCCACTCGCGGTAAGAGATGCTGCGCTTGAATTAATCCGTTTTTCAAGTCTTGACGAAATGCTTGATTATAAAATCAATGGCCCAAGTGATTTTCTGCAAAACAAATTTGAGTTGACAGGAAAACAGTGGTTCGAAGTATTAAATGCTGTGATTATTACCAAAATCAGCTATTTTGATATACAGGTTCATTTTCCGAACCGCTATATAGACAAACTAATAGAAATTGCTGCTTTTACCGCCAATAAATCATCCACTGACCCTGTAGGTCTGTATCGTTCAATGCTAACCGATCACCCCAAATTTGCAGAATGGATAAAAAATGCAATTAAAGTAAAACAACAGAATATTCAAATTGCGGTTTCTAAAAAAACTAATTAAAGCTAAAAGAGTCTATCAGTCAATTGTCACTTTACTCATGGCATCTTGAAGCTCTTTTCTCTGTTCAAAAATTGTAATTTTATGTTGTTGTTCATGTGTCAATAGATCAAATTCAACCCCAACTCGAAACGGTCTGTCTTCACGATGAGATTCATTAACCGAAATTATCTTGCCTCGACAGATCAAAACCTCATCATCGACATTCATAAAAATATCCATATAGTTGAATAGTTCATATTTTTGATCTGATTCAAAGCTAAAGCCACCTGCACTCAAGTTAACATCGTAAAGGTCCCAACTTTCAGGCTTAGACATCTGACAAAAAGCATCTTTGATTCGTTCCAATACCGTTTCCAATATATTCAGCTTATCGATCATTAAACGTAGTACCTTGGCCGGTAGAACCCCGGAAGAGGCAAGAACATCTAAGTTGGTTACAAATTTTTTATCATCGAACAATTCAAAATCTGGATTGGCGTAGATAAAAATTTTACCCTCCAGGCTACTATCTACTACAGAGATAAGTTCTGATAAATGGGCATCAATCGTGTTATAGAGTGCTATGATCAAAGGCGCAACAGAAGAGTTTTTGCCATTTTTTGGCGGTTTAAACTTGCTGTCTTCTTTAAGACGAAACTTGAAGTCATTGCTGTTTCTAGGATCGTTTGTTTCGATTAATTGATCCAATAGCCACCAGAAAAAATTCATTCTGTGATTAAGCGTATAAAACACATGTAACGCTGAAGAACTAGCATCAAAGACTTTCTCCAACCACTCATCTAGTTGAGCATTTAGATCTTTAAGCTGCTCCTCTTCAAGCTCAGAAACCAGTTGTCGGCGTTCTGCATTTAACTGCTTACCGAAACGATCGACTGGCTCCAGGTGCATTGCAAGAGAAACATCGTATCTGAAATAGCGGCGTTCTACAGCCATTTAAGTTAAGTCCTTAATCATGATTTGCAATCGACAAGCAAATAAATAACCAGAAAATTCTACTAAGTAACCAGTTGTTTTTTCAACCATTCCGAAATGGCTTCAACCTCAGGCATACAAACTTGATGTTCCATTGGGTAACAGTGCCATTCAACCTCACAGCCCAATAGTTTTAGCCTATCCACCGAACTTTGAGCAACCGCAAAAGGGACAACCGGATCATATTCGCCATGAGCCATAAATATCGGACTCCCACATTTTGCAGGCCTTTCTAAGCTATCAATACAGGCCTGCGGATAATAGGTTGAAAGCGCCAATACTCCTGCTAAAGTGTAGTCGCTGGTCAACGCCATGTTTAGAGCAATCAAGCCACCCTGTGAAAACCCGGCAATGACAATTTTATCTGCCGAAATTCCATTATCAACCTGCTCTTGAACCAGTTCTTCCAACACTAAGCTGGATTGCTCAATTGAATGCAAATCCATCTTCTCAGCAATACTCATTGAGTAGATGTCATACCATGAGCGCATTTGCATACCACCATTAACTGTGACTGCCTGAACAGGGGCATTTGGAAAGATAAAACGAATGGCGTGATTATTTGGTAAACCAAGTTGAGGTAAAAGACCTGCAAAATCATGACCATCTGCACCCAAACCATGCAACCAAATGACTGCTGCTTTCGCCGCCTGCGGCGGTTCAACAATAATACTTGGTTCTAAATCCGCCAAAGTGTATGTTGAATTCATAGTGAAAAAGACGCCTCTCTGCTAAAATTAGCGTCATTTTAAATGCTTGTTCAATTGCTTGGAAAATAAAATGCGCACTATCTCTAGCGTTCTATTCGCTATTTTTCTATTTATCAGCTTAGTTAATCTAAATGGTTGTGGAAAAAAGGGGCCATTGTATCTCCCTGAACACACTGAAAAACCAATCGAAAATTCGGATAACAAATCAAAATGACAACAGCCATAAGTTCACAATTTAGCTATCAAAATATCGGTACACAACAAACTCTGTTTGCCGAAAACGTCAGTCTACAGACTTTGGCAAAAGAACATGGCACGCCGCTTTATGTCTACTCGCGCACCGAATTTGAAAATCGCTGGCAAGAGTTTGATCAAGCCTTTGGCCAGCAGCCACACTTAGTTTGCTATGCGGTTAAAACCAACTCCAATCTTGCAGTATTGAATGTACTGGCAAAGTTGGGCGCGGGTTTTGATATTGTCTCAGTAGGTGAACTTGAGCGGGTTTTGAAGGCCGGTGGTGAGCCGGAGAAAATTGTGTTCTCGGGCGTTGCCAAAAAATCAGCTGAGATTAGTCGTGCACTAGAAGTGGGAATTCGCTGTTTCAATATTGAATCTCACGCTGAGCTTGATCGCATTCAGGCTGCGGCCGAAAAAATGGACAAAATTGCCGACATCTCTATCCGAGTCAATCCAGATGTCGATGCAAAAACTCATCCATATATTTCGACAGGCCTGAAAGACAATAAGTTTGGGGTTGATATCAATACTGCACCAGAGCTCTATGCAGATGCCTGTGCCTGCTCGCATATCAACCCTATTGGTATCGACTGTCATATTGGTTCACAGCTAACCGAGATCAGCCCATTTGTTGATGCACTGGAACGCGTACTGGCACTGAAACAGCAGCTGGTGGAGATGGGTATTGATATTCACCACCTCGACTTAGGCGGAGGTCTTGGAATTCAGTACACCGATGAAACGCCTCCGGCTATTGCCGACTATATCCAGGCGATTGTGGATAAGCTTAATGATTCAAGTGTTGAAATCATTATCGAACCAGGTCGAGCGATTGCCGGTAATGCAGGTGTTTTAGTAACAGAAGTCGAATTCCTAAAACCGACTGAGCATAAAAATTTTGCCATCATTGATGCTGCAATGAATGATCTAATTCGTCCAGCACTCTATCAAGCCTATCAAGAGATTATTCCAGTCACACCCAGAACAGATGGCTTAAACCATCACTGGGACTTGGTTGGCCCGGTCTGCGAAACCGGAGATTTTCTGGGTAAAGATCGAGAGTTGAATCTTAAAGAAGGTGACTTACTGGCTGTCATGTCTTCTGGTGCCTACGGTTTTACCATGAGCTCAAACTACAACACCCGAGCTCGTGCTGCCGAAGTGATGGTACAAAATCAACAGGCCTGGTTAATTCGCCCACGCGAAACCTATCAAGAGATGTTTGGTACAGAACAGATTATTGAGGATTAATCCAAGTCCTAATCTGTTTGTTTTAACTGCTGTGCCTGCCAAAGGTGTAGCGTTGATATCTGCTTGGCGGTTGCCAAGCAGTTTTCCAGGCCTCTAATCCTATCGATAGAATGCATTTTATCCACTTGCTCCGATTCAGCAGGCCTGTCTGGTAAATGGCTGTGGATTAACGCAGCCCAGACGCCCTCTTCATCCTCCCATGAATAAAGTTGTTTGCCTTGCTCTTGATGAGATTCAAATTCCGTCATCCAAGCGTGTCGTTGAATTTCAGTTATCGCCAGCCACTCTTGCTGTTTGCTAAGCAGTCTGGGCTGAGTACTTAACTGTCTATTAAATGCATCTGAATCGATTGAGCTAACTTTTAAGAAGGCCTGTTGAATCCAGTTTCGATAGATCTCTTCAACCTCGACGAGATAGCGAGCACTGCCAATATTATCGACTTCAGATTTCTCTAAATTCAAAAACTCTGCCAATCGATATGCATCTTCAAGCTGGGCAACCATTGACTGACACTGCATAGGCCTACAAGGAAGTTGCGCTAGAGCGTGATGTAGCTTAGAACCGATCAATTCTGGAAATCGTGCCGCCAGCGTAAGCGCCATAGAGTTAATCCGCGGCAGATCTTGCAAAGCGGTCAGACGTTGATCATCAAACAGGCAGACCTCAATCTGTTCAGCAATATGCTGGTCAACCCAACGCAATCTGAGATTAGTTAGAAACTTAACGGTATCAGCTTTGCCGGGCCAGCCAATCGATTCCGCTATCTGGGTACGTTTACCAGCAAGTAGAGCCACTATTTCAGGCTCTTCTAGTCCAGAGGTAACCAATCGCCAAGCCATAAGAGGAGCGTGATCGAGCAGTTCTAAAATCTGTGGATACTTGGCGGCATAGTGCAACAGCTTCATTTGATCATTTGGAAACAGTGCACAGCTCTCCTGCACCCATTTTGGAATCTGTTTGCGCCAATCGGCCAATTGTGAATGGTTACCCCAACGCATAATCGAGAAAAAATCAGGATAGTTCGGGATTGGCTCGGCATTGAGCATCATATTGTCCCAACCGAGAATGGTGACCACCCCCTGCTTGGGAAATAGTTTACGCGCATCAATATAAAGCACCTGCTCTACCTCGTCCCAGAAACACTGCTTGCTGAGATGTTGTTGCAGTTTTTCAACTCGAGATAAAACTTTGGGTGCTTTACTGTGCATGATGATCAGCCATTACCAACTCTGCGAGACTCTGAAAAACAAAGTTTTAATATATTCTGTTTCAGGTATTGCTGGATGTACTGGATGATCAGGTCCTTGGTGACCTTGATCAAATAGTTGAACGTTACGATCAATATGTCTCGACGCAGATTGAACCGCTTTTAACAGGTCATCCCTACTCAGATGGTGTGAGCAGGAAGCGGAGATCAAAATACCGTCTTTATTCAACAGACGCATTGCCAACTCATTAATCCTTCTATAGGCTTCAAAACCTTTTTTGAAATCTTTTTTACGTTTGATAAATGCCGGCGGGTCAACCACCACAACATCAAACTTATGGCCTTCTGTTTTTAATGCATTCATGACATCAAAAGCATTGCCCTGAATGGTCACAACTCTTTCTGACAGGCCATTGAGTTGAGCATTTTGATCAACTCCATCTAAAGCAAACTCAGAGGCATCCACGCAGGTTACTTCTGCAGCTCCGGCATTCGCCGCAGCTACACCCCAACCACCGAGATAACTGAAAACATCCAAAACGGTTTTGTCTTTTGCCAGGCCTTGTAATTTCTGACGAGAGATGCGGTGATCATAAAACCAGCCGGTTTTCTGGCCATGCTCTACCGGAATAGCAAACTGCGTGTCGTTTTCGGTAATCGTAAGTTGCTCTGGCAACTCGCCATAAACCACTTTTTCATAAAGAGGCAGGCCTTCAAGTTCTCGGCTGGCCACATCATTTTTAAAAACAATTGCCTGTGGCTGGTAGAGGTTGATAATAACCTGCATAATATCGTCTTTAACGGCTTCCATACCTGCCGTGGTAATCTGCACCGAAAATACATCACCAAACCGATCTACGACTAAGCCTGGTAACCCATCGGAATCACCAAAAATTAAACGGTAAAACGGTTCATCAAACTGAATTTCTCTTAATACCTGAGCTTCTTGAAAACGTTTTTTTAAAAACTTCAAATTCAATTCTAACTTGGCACTCCGGCTTAGTATACGAGCACAAATTAGAGTCTTTGGATTGACATAACCCATCCCCAAAGGTTTACCATTAGATGCTTCAATAATCACCTGTTGACCCGGCTCAAAATCTTTTAGCGGCGTGATTTGGGTATCAACTTCATTGCTATAAACCCAAACATGGCCTTGCTTGATTCGACGCTCTTCATTTTTCTTTAATCTTAAATTAGCTAACATCTTGGTTCTTTTAGTCTTTTTTCTGTAGGTAAAAACAACAAAAGAGGCAACGCCTCTTTTATTCTAAATTGATTATATTTTAAACGATTGGGGTAATTTATTGTCCGTCAATTAACGTTTGATAATCGTCGGGATTCATCAAGTCTTCCAGTTCAGCTTCATCATGCACCGCTATTTTAAACAGCCAACCAGAATCATAGGGCTCATCATTGATCATCTCTGGATCATCTTCCAACTGCTCATTGATCTCTATAATCTCACCACTGACCGGAGTCAAAATCTCTGCTGCAGCCATAATTGACTCCAGCGACATCACTTCATCACCCACGCCAACATCGGCACCAAGCTCCGGGAAGTGTACGTTAGTTACCTCTCCTAATGATTCTTGAGCGAAATCAGTAATACCAACCAAGGCATGACCAAATTCATTCATAAAAATCCATTCACCTGTTTCCGAATATTTTAAATGACTCGGTAAAACACTCATAACACTACTCCTGAGTTATGAACTCTGTTCATCTTCCGCTGTAATAACCTGGTTACGACCAGAATCTTTAGCCTGATAAAGCGCTTTATCAGATTTTTTAAACAGCGACTTATTACTATCCCAACGGGTCATATGAGACAAACCTACACTTACTGTCAAAGGCTTTGGTACCAACTCCTCAGATAGTTCTGCGACAGATTTACGCAATCTTTCAGAAACTACTCTAGCATCTTTTAGTTCCGTCTCCGGCATTACAATAGCAAACTCTTCACCACCAATCCGACAAAAAATATCGGTCTCTCTCAGAAGAGAAGAAACCACAGAACTTATAGTACGCAAAACCTCATCACCAACATCATGGCCAAATTCATCATTGACCGATTTAAATAGATCAATATCAAATATCGCTAGACACAATGGATTCTGATAACGATGAGCTCTAGTTACCTATTCTGACAGCTTGCGATTAAACACCAATCGATTTGCAATTCCTGTCAACTCATCCGTCTCAGCCTGTTTCTCCAAACGTTTTTTGTACTGCTGCTCTGTCATATCGTGCATGATAATCGACACCAGTCCTTCCTCGTTTGATTGCACCACCGCAGCCTTAACTCGAAAATAATGCTCTTTTCCTTGGCGCATAATTTTAGCAATGTGCTCTTTCTCTGGATGCTGTAGTACATAATCTATCCAGAACTCTCCAAACATGTACTTTTGAAGCAGTCCAGCTCCAGGTTCAAACGTGTGACAAACACAATCATGGTGCTTGAGAAAATCTTTTATATTGATGTATTCTGAAAAGAATTCGAATAACGGCACATTTGCATCAATGAGCTTTTTGCCCTTAGTCACCAATACGATCTCTGATGTTGCATCAAGAATACTTCGATAGTATTTTCGTCCAGCCTCAGCCTTGCGCTGCAATTGATACAAAAGGATCAATAGCAAGGATAAAAGTACCAAGACTAAAAAACCATATGAATACTGTTTCTTAAATAGACCAACTTCGGTTAAATCCAAAACCGCTTTGTCTTCAAAGGTTAACCAATACCCCATTAAACGACCCAGGCTATCCTGCAATAAATACTGTGTCATGATTTGATCATCTAATATCTGTATTGGATTTACTCTGGTAAAAGCATGTTCTCCCATACTTTCTAGCAGCTGCATGTTTTGCGCTGAAGCATCACCATTAACTAGATAATAATCTTCTAAGAATTTTCCGGTTTGTGCACGAGTAAGCTGTGCTCGATAAGATTTATCTACCAAAATCACCGAATCGGCACCAGAAGTCTTTCGCAAACGTTTCGCTAGAGGGCCTAAATGAGTGACCACTTCAACAATTCCCATCA
>DBOI01000084.1 GCA_002299245.1 Hydrogenovibrio sp. UBA650 | reverse complement strand
AGCACGTTTGATGGCATCGCTTTCCAAACCAACGAGTTGGCGCTACATGCTGCGGTTGAAGCGGCGCGTGCTGGTGAACATGGTCGAGGGTTTGCCGTTGTTGCGGGTGAGGTGAGAACTTTGGCGCAGAAATCTGCCGATGCCGCTAAAGATATTAAACAACTGATTGAGAAGACCGCCGATAAAATTTCGGAAGGTACTCAGCGAGTTCAAACCACTGGCGAGGTCTTGGAATCGATTATCGATCAGACCACTGAAGTGGGTCAAAATATTTCCGATATTTCTATAGGCGCTCAACAACAAGCGCAATCTGTAAATCAAGTGAATGAAGCTGTTTTGAGAGTTGAACAAACTTCAAATAGTAGTCAGGCTCTAATTCATGAGAGTGCTTCGCTGGCGACTTATTTGGGTCAAGTATCAGAATCAATGGATGAATTGGTAGGTCGCTTTAATCTTGGTAATTGTGGTGGCTTTGAAGAGAGTGAGCATGTTGGCGATGGCCAGCTTGCCCTTGTGGTTGATGACTCTTTGCCAAATCTTAAGGTTGCCGAGGCTCTTCTGAAAAGTTCAGGTTATAAAGTGGATTGTGCTGAGAATGGACAGGTTGCGGTTAACTTGGCTAAATCTAATGATTATGCGGTTATCCTAATGGATATTGAGATGCCTGTTATGAATGGTATTGATGCGACCAAAGCGATTCGCCAGAGTGGCTATACAGGTAAAATATTTGCATACACCGGTAAAGCTGCAGATGAGTGTTTGATCCAGACTCGTGAAGCGGGCATGGACGACTGTATCTTTAAACCGATTAAGCCTGAAAAACTATTTAACTTGATTGAAAAGCATTAGGACAATAGCCATTGTTACCCTTGGGGTTACCATCTTTTGTTGGTGACCCTAAACTCCTTGGTTTTGCCCTCCTCTTGATCTGGCAAACTAATTGCTTGATTTCAATAAACTGTCAAAATATTGTTATTTATTGGAGCCTTGAATGAATTTGTCTGCAATTCGATTAATCGCCATTGCCGCTGGCCTTATGGTGTTTAACGCTTATTCTGCAAGTCCGCCAACACCTAAACTTACCAAATCTGACACTCCCTTAATCGACTTGGGTGGAGAGATGGGAGGGTCGTTGCCTTCAAGAACAACCTCCAAACCTCAGTATAAACCCGCTCCAAAGAAGGTGTACACCCCTTCAAATCGCTATGAAGCTCCAAAAACTGAAATGCCTTCAGAAAAAATGGCAGTGGCACCAAAAATGCCAGCCGACTCGTTAGATGATGAGTTTGGAAGCTGGGGATATTCCGGTAAAGAAGGCCCGCGTTATTGGGCAGAACTTTCGGATAAAAACTTGCAATGTAAAAATGGTAAAAACCAGTCTCCGATTGATCTACGCGATAACCATGCACTAGGTACTTCAGGAATGGCTGAACTTGAAATACGTTACCGAGAAGTGCCATTAAAAATTGTTAACACTGGTAAAACCCTAAAAGTCAATTATCCTCTGGGAAGCTATGCCAAAGTAGGAAGTAAGCGTTATGAGCTTATGCACTATGAATTCCATACCCCGAGTGAGCATCAGAAGGAAGGTTTTAATTATCCTATGGAAGTTCAGTTTGTTCATAGAGATGGCGATGGCAATCACGCAATTATCGGAGTGATTTTTCAGGAGGGTGAAGAAAATGAACACCTTCAAGTCTTGTTGGATAACTTGCCTAAAGAAATCAATAAACAGGAGATTCGCCGCGGTGAAACTCTGAGTCCGGTAATGTTTTTTCCGGGCGACACAAAATTTTATAAATACACCGGCTCTTTGACAACACCGCCATGTTCTGAAGGCGTTTATTGGATGATTTTCAAACAACCTATTGAAGCTTCAGCTGAACAGATTCAGCAAATGAATGAGGTGATGGGCGATAACTCACGCCCTATACAAGCGATTAATGCGCGTAGTCTGTTAAAGTCTTGGACGGAACGCAATTTAGCTCAAGAGCCGCTTATGTATGAATTTTTCTAGGTGATTATCTAATTGGTGTTCAGATAGCCCGTTTCATACGGGCTTTTTTATCCATATATTGTTCTAATATTTGCAACAGTAAGTTGATTTTATATGTGTTTTTAGAATAGTTATACCGCTATAAACTATTTGCAAGTTCACTGGTAATCAGTCAGTTTTTTTGAAAAAGAGTTTTATGTGATATGCAGATAACCAATACAACAAAAAGCTACGGTTGGGTATCAATCATTCTTCATTGGATACTGGCGTTAGGGATTATAGGGCTGTTTGCTTCAGGAGTTTGGATGGTAGATTTGGATTATTACTCTACTTGGTACCATCAAGCTCCATGGATTCATAAGTCATTTGGAATTATTGTTGTTTTCGCAATGTTACTACGTTTTTTGTGGAATCGCCTTCAATCACAACTCGAAGGTTTAGACACAAAAGCAATGAATGCTGTTGCACATTTTGTTCACAGTGTTCTCTATTTGTTAGTTCTATTATTGGGAGTAAGTGGCTACTTAATCTCAACAGCTGAATCAGATCCGATATCCGTGTTTGACTGGTTTGAGTTGCCTAACCGGTCGCTTTAATAAGTTTGATGGTAGTTTTGTTTATGATTCTGAAAACCTGGCAAACAGTAAAATCAATATGACCATTGATACTGCCAGTGTAAATTCAAACCACGCCGAGCGCGATAAGCATTTGCGTGACAAAGATTTCCTAAATGTAAAAAAACACCCTAAAGCAACATTTGAGAGTACCTCTATCAGTGGAACCGATGCCAATATGGAGGTTAAAGGTAATTTCACCTTGAATGGTGTGACCAAGCCAATAGTCATTAAGGCTGAAAAAATTGGTGAAGGCAA
>DBOI01000122.1 GCA_002299245.1 Hydrogenovibrio sp. UBA650 | reverse complement strand
CTCGGTCTATCGGGATAAATTGAACGGCCATTTTGCTTTCCTTCGGCTGGTTTTTCGTTGTACGCTTATTTTAACCTACTACACGTGGTAAGTCCGACAGGCTCCTAGGATTTTTTCCGATGACTTCATCTTTTGAGTAACCGGAGATAGATTCAAAGACTGGATTAACATCAATGATTTCAACCTCAGCATTACAGATTAAAATACCATCGTGTGCATTTTCGAAAATACTGGCGGCCAAGATTAGTTGCTCTTGAGCTTTTTTACGTTCCGTAATATCTCTGCCGACGCTTAATACACCAATTAGATCACCATTTTTGAAATGAATTGGCGTTTTGATGGTTTCTAAGGTTTCCTGGTGGCCATCACTAGCAAAAGTAATGGTCTCTTCGTTTATAGAGGGAGAGCCTCTTGCGATCGCTTTTTTATCATGATCTCTGAAGAAATCAGCTAAGTCTTTATCGACAAAATCATAGTCGGTGTTTCCCATGATTTCCGAAGAGGGGTGGCCAAAAAAATCCTCAAATCGGGTATTAGCAGCTAAGTAAACGCCATCTCTATCTTTGAGCCAAACCAAGTCCGGAAAGCCCCTCACTAAAGAGTGTAATAACTCTTGTTGCTTGTTTAGCTCTGACTCTAGTTCTTTTTGGAATGTCAGGTCTGTATGGGTGCCTGGTAGACGAATAGGGTTGCCATTTTCATCACGAATTGCTTTGGCGATTGCAAGCATCCAGGCATAGCTACCATCTTTTTTTCGCATTCGGAACTCTGCGCGATAAACAGGGGTTTTACCTGCAAGGTGATCCTTGACTTTTTGATAGGTCGCTTCAGCATCATCAGGATGGACCCGATCACTCCATTCTGTTAAGGCATCGGTAAATTCATGACCGTTATAACCAAGTTGCTTTTGTAAAATTTCAGAGTAGTAGACTTTGTCGGTTCGTAAATCCCAGTCCCAAACACCATGCTCTGCTGATTCCAAGGCATCATGGATTTTTTGCTCAACATCTTTTGCTTGTTTTTCTGCGGCGCGCTTCGATTTAGTAATATCGATATATCCAAGCGCAGAGCCAATGGTTTTGGAACAGAGTTTAAGCGCATTGATTTCATTTTTATCCCATGACTTATCATTAACACAGTCATCGAAACCAATAAAACCGCGCCATTCACCTTTAAAGTAAATAGGGGCTGCGACAACTGTCTTAATATCTTGTTCTTCAAATATTTGTTTATCTTGCCCGTTCAACTCAGAGATTACATCGTTTACAACTTGATTTTTTAGAAAACCTTGTTGCCATTTTTCTAGCCCAATCTCGAGCATGTTGACATGGTGAGTGATAGGGTTGTCGATTTGAGGTTTTACGCCAGCAGCAACCCATTCATTGGTTTGATTAACGAGGTATTGGTCATCTTTTAAGTAGGCTTCAAATATATAAGCTCTACTAATCCCAATCGAACTACCAATTGATCCAAGAAGCTTATCAAAAATGGCTTTTGTCTCTTCGGGCTCTTTTTCAAAAAGAGTAGTGATAATATTTTGGATTTCAGAAAGAATCAGACCACTTTTCTCAACCTCTGAGTGGCAGTCATTATCACGATCAGTTATTGAAGTTTCAGGAGTTGTTTTACCCAAAGATTTTTCCAAGGTTTTGAAGGGTTTAATATTATTCAATCTACAGTAATGGCTTGATATAAGCAATGCGGAAAAATTCTCTATTTCAATCAAACTTTTTTATCAGTAAACCAAAACAGTCAGATAGGTTCTTGTTGACGCGTTTAATGCTATAATCGTCGGCTTATTCAAAAGCTGTCAACTAGAAGTTGAAGTCCTCTTAAATTAGTATTTTTATAGGTTGAAATTAGCAATGAGCCAAAATGAGACAGTAGAGCGTCCAGTCAATTTTATTCGCAACATTATTAACGCCGATTTAGATACAAAATTACACGAAAATGTGCAGACACGTTTTCCTCCTGAGCCAAATGGTTATTTGCATATTGGTCATGCGAAATCTATCTGTTTGAATTTTGGGTTAGCTGAAGACTATAAAGGACAGTGTAATCTGCGTTTTGACGATACTAATCCGGCTAAAGAAGATTTGGAATATGTTGAATCGATTAAACGCGATGTTAGTTGGCTAGGTTTTAACTGGTCTGGAGATATTTGTTATTCATCGAGTTACTTTGATCAGTTTTATAATTATGCAGTTGAGTTGATTAAAAAAGGTTTGGCTTATGTCTGCTTCTTGAATGCCGATGAAACTCGTGAATACCGCGGAACCTTAACTGAACCGGGTAAGGATAGTCCTTATCGCGATACCTCTGTTGAAGATAACCTGGCTCTGTTTGAAAAAATGAAGAATGGTGAGTTTAAAGAGGGCGAGTGTGTATTGAGAGCAAAAATTGATATGAGTTCTTCATTCATGTGTATGCGTGATCCAGCACTTTATCGAATCAAATTTGCCCATCATCATCAGACTGGCGATACCTGGTGTATTTACCCAATGTATGATTTTGCCCATTGTATTTCTGACGCGATTGAAGGTATTTCGCACTCACTTTGTACTTTGGAGTTTCAGGACAATCGTCGTTTATATGATTGGGTATTAGAGAATCTGAATGATTTTGACAGGCCTGATCGTCCACATCAGTATGAGTTCTCACGTTTGAATCTCGAATATACAGTAATGTCTAAGCGTAAGCTCCACCAGTTAGTTGATGATGGCTTGGTAGAAGGCTGGGATGATCCACGTATGCCGACTATTTCAGGTATGCGCCGTCGAGGCTATACTCCGGCTTCAATCAGAGACTTTGCAGAAAGAATTGGGGTTTCCAAAGTCGATTCCATGACTGAGATGGGTATTCTTGAAGCGGCTGTGCGTGATGATTTGAATAAAGTGGCTCCGAGAACCATGGCGGTCATGGATCCAATTAAGGTTGTTATTGAAAACTATCCAGAAGGTGAAGTTGAATCTATTCAAGCGCCAATTCATCCTCAAAATGAGGAGATGGGCAAGCGAGAAATTTTCTTTAGCCGAGAGCTCTATATTGATCGTGCTGACTTTATGGAAACTGCTCCAAATAGTAAGTATCAACGTTTAGCTATCGATAAAGAAGTTCGCTTGCGTAACGCCTATATTATTAAAGGTGAGCGCTTTGAAACCGATGCAGATGGTAACTTCACAACTATTTATTGTAGTTACGACCCTGAAACTCTAGGTAAAAAGCCAGCAGATGGTCGCAAGGTTAAGGGGGTGATTCACTTTGTAGAGGCAACAAAAGCTCTTCCAGCTGAATTCAGGATTTACGACCGGCTATTTACGGTAGAAAACCCCGCTAAAGAAGATGACTTTGAGGCAGTGATTAATCCTGATTCTCTAGTTGTTAAGAATGGTTTTGTTGAGCCTGGTATGGCAGGTTCAGAGCCAGAAAAAGCCTACCAGTTTGAGCGCGAAGGTTATTTCTGCCGTGACAATAAATCCGCAAATCAGCAGGTCTACAATCGAACAGTTGCATTGCGCGATACCTGGTCTCAGCAAAAATAACAGGCCGCCTTATAAAATAACGCGGGTGGTCTTTAGATACCTGCGTTTTAATTAGTACTATTCTCTATTGTCTGCTTGCGGTAGAATGAAGTTCATATTATATCCTCATAACTTCATTGCCTCAATTTGCAGATGTCAATAAGCCAAGCTCAGTATTACTTCCAGAAACACCTCTCTACTGTTGTTGCTATTGTGGTTTTTGTATTAGGTGTGACTGCAACAAGTTACTGGTTGAGTTTTCAGAAAGAGCAACATATCAGTTTTCTGCAAAAGCGTTTTGAAGGCTATTCAAACCGTGTACAGCAACAAATTGAACTTGCCTTGAATGGTGAACTTCAAAGATTACATAGTCTTGCTGAGATTTCAAAGCTTGCCAAGCTGGTTGACCGTAGTCAGTTTGATCTGTTTTCCCAAGTATTATTTGCTGGTAATACAAGTTTGCACGGCCTTTATTGGGTTGAATTGGTTAAAAAAGATCAAACGGATAAGCTATTAGAGCAGTTGCGAATTCACGGATTGAAAGACGTCGAGATCAGGCAGCTAGAGAGTTCTAAAAATCCTCGGGTAATTGAGAACCAATTGATGGCCGTGGTAATTCATGGTTATCCTTTTATTCGTAACCGTCATTTAATTGGGGTTGATCTTTTCAGTTTAAACTCTCAGCGCCAAGCCCTCTATCTGGCTGATTTCTCTCAAAAAAGTGTTGCAGCCCACCCTGAACCTCTGCTAAGTAGTAGCGAATCTAACCCTTTAGTAGCAGTGTATAAATCAATCAGATCAAAAGATCGAGAAAAACTCGGTTATGCAGGCCTGTTAATTGATTTAAACGATCTTTTAAAGCGAGTGCTGAAAGATTCTCTGCTCTCAGGCCGACTTAGTTTGAGCATGCATACAACTGGTGTTAATCGCAATGAATTTGCTGAAGTCGGTAGGGAAAACCTGGTTAAGGATTCAGCGCTTTTAATCGAAGAGTTTTATATTACCTTTGCTGGCAAAAACTGGGTTCTAAATACCGAGATAAACTTGAAATATCTGCCAGAGTATCAAGGCTATAAGGTTGAATCTAAAAAAGCGTGGTTAATTGGTCTGTTTCTAAGTTTGATGTTGGCCTTAATTAGTAATCTTGTTTTGCGTTATGCCCTACAAGATGCAGAATCAAAAAGATTGCTAGCAAAGAAAGAGCAGTACTATGCCAACATTATTAATCGTAGCTCGGAAGCCTATTTTTTATGGGATTGTCACGGCCGAGTTCTCGATGTCAACGACGAGGCCTGTAGTCTGCTTGGCTATCGAAAAGAAAGGCTTTTAAAAATGAAGCTGGCTGATTTCGATATCAAGTTCTCAAAACGAGATTTACAAAATGTTTGCGGGAGTTTCGGTAGAGTAAAAAAACGAATTTTTGAGAGCATATATAAAGACTCTCACGGAGCTGAAATTAATGTAGAGGTCAATGCCGCTCTGCACCAGATTGAAGACCGTGATGTATTAGTTGCTTTTGTTCGAGATCTAACTGAACGTCAGAGAAGTCAAACATTAAGCATTAATAACTTAGCACTGCATAAATCCATTGAACGCTACAACCAGGAATTGAGTGAACAGCGTCGTGTGTTTGAGCTGTTATTTGAGAAATCACCTGATGGTATTGCGCTGGTCTCGATATCAGATATGGAAATCATTGACATAAACCCGGCAGCAATCTCTCTGTTTGGCTATAAATCTCAGGAATATTTTAAACCGTTATCATTGCTTGATTTGGCACCAAAATATCAACCAGATGGCACCTCTTCAATCAGAAAAGCGCTTAAGATGTTCAGGTTGTGTGAGCAGAACGGCAGTCACCATGTTGAGTGGCTGAATCGCCATGTTAATGGCACGCTTTTTTGGACTGACGTGGTATTAACACTGTTAAAGTACTACGGCAAAGAGGTCGTTCATATCGACTTCAGGGATATTACTGAACGTAAAAGGCTTGAATCAGAAATGCTCTCAGCCAGAGAGGAAGCAGTCAGTGCCAACCGGGTTAAGTCTGATTTTCTTGCCAAGATGTCACATGAAATTCGCACACCACTGCATGGCATTCTAACCTACGCGCAGATGGGTGAAATTAAGGTTGGAGATCTTTCGCCTGAAAAAACAAAACGCTATTTTGAAAATATTAATCTGAGCGGTGAAAGATTATTGTCCCTGGTTAGGGATTTCCAAGATATGGTTTCTATTGAAGCCGGTAGTTTAAAGTTTCATTTTAACTATCAGAACCTGCAAAGTGTGATTAACACCTGTGTTGAGCAGCAGCAGCCGTTTGCCAATCAGAAGAATATTGTTATAAAGTTTGCCAATACAGATTATATGGCTTACTTTGACAAAAACCGTATTTCTCAGGTAATTTTGAACCTGCTGACAAACTCAATAAGACACACACCGAATGAAGGTGAGATTGAAATACTGGTTACTGCACTGGATGACAGTAAAATTAAGGTCTGTCTTCTTGATAGTGGTCCTGGCGTTGAAGATGAAGAGAAAGAGAAGATTTTTGACATGTTTCAGCAGGGGAAAAAAACTTCTGCTCCAAGTGGTGCCAGTGGCCTTGGATTAGCGATCAGTCGAGAAATTATTGAAGCCCATCAAGGAAAAATATGGGTTGAAAACAGGGTAATTAACAACTGTATTCAAGGTGCTGCATTTTGTTTTACGCTGCAAGCTAACCGTACAAATATGGATGCGAAAAAGAGCATAAGTTAAGGTGTTTATTAATGTCTGTTACTGCTAATTACCCAAATGCCAAGATTCTTGCTGTAGATGATGAGCCTGTCAATCTGTTGATCTTGGAGGATATTCTTGAAGATTATTATCTGCTTGAAACTGCAGAAAATGGTCAAGACTGTTTTGACAAGTTAACTGAATCGGTTCCGGATTTAATTCTTCTCGATGTCAATATGCCTAGTATGAATGGTTTTGATGTATTGCAAAAGCTGAAACAAGACCAAGCCACCAAAGAAGTTCCAGTTATTTTTTTAACTGCCATGCTAAGTTCAGAAGACCAGAGAACAGGGCTTCAACTTGGAGCGGTTGACTACATAACCAAACCTTTTACTGAATCAATACTGCTCGCTAGAATTAATACTCACCTCAAACTAGGAAATACAACCAGAGAACTCCAGTTTAGCAATCGTATTCTCCAGCAAGAACGAGATTTTATAGAACACATCCTTATTTCTATGCGTTATGACATGCGTTTTGAACCTAGAAATATTCGCCAGCTTTTGTCTCCTGTTGAGAAAACCAATGGCGATATTACACTATCTGCCAGTAATCCAAATAATCATCATCATTTGTTAGTTGGTGATTTTACAGGGCATGGCCTTACCGCTGCTATTGCCGGACCACTTGTATCGTCTTTGTTTTATTCTAATGTTCATGGCAACCTCTATGCCGATAAGGTTTTAAAGCTAATTAATCATGAACTCTTCAATAAAATGCCAACGGAGAGTTTTCTTGCTGCCACCTATGTTGAGTGGAAGCAGGCCAAGCGCAAGCTATATATTTATAACTTTGCTATGCCTCCGGCGATTATTATCAAGGCAGATGGCACGGTTTTATATGCCGAGTCAACTCAACTTCCCTTAGGAGTCATTGATGGTGACAATGATTTTTATCCGAGTGTTTTTGATTTTTTTGAAGGCGATAAGCTTTATGTTTTCACTGATGGTATCGTCGAAGCAAAGAATCAACATGGAGAGCTGTACGGTATTAATGCACTGCAGCAGAAACTGATGACAATCAGAGATTCTTCAGATGAATTGGAGAGGCTTCTGGAGTATCTTGATGAATTTACAGGCGGTGAGAGTTATGCCGATGATGTTACTATTGTGGAGCTTTCTGCTGAAGTAGAAAAATACTCGAGTACTCATCGCAAAACCGACGATCTTCTTTCTTAGTTAATTCATTTGAAAGCTATTTGCGGCCTCTCTCGCTAGTTTATCGGCAATTGTATTGCCAGGGTTTCCGCTATGTCCCTTAACCCAGTTCCACTCAATATTCTGTTGCTGACTGAGGTTGTATATACTCTGCCAAAGCTCTTTAAATACTACGGTTTTACCGGATTTTACTTTCCAGTCATTACGACACCAATTACTGTATTTTGTTTGTAAGCCTTCGATTAATATTCGACAATCAGTATGTACTGTTATTTTTTTAGGTTTTGTTTTGTCATAGAGCGTCGCGGCTTCGAGGTATTCCAGGGCTTGGTTGGCAGCAGTCAGCTCCATTTCTAAACTGCTGGTCCTGGATTTACTACCGAAATTTCGTGAGAATTCGGTTCGGTTTTTATAGATAACCCAGCTCCAGCCGCCGACTCTGATTTTTTCAAAATAACCTCCATCGGTATAGATGTCGATGGTGTCTGCTTGAGGCAGCATACTCTGGCTTTGGTTGTTTTGAGCGGTATTTTTTAAAGTCATTTATCAGGGCTGCATACCAATTTTGAAGGGAAGGGCCTTATCAATACTGTATTCTTGTGTAGAGCCATCATAGAGTTTGACATCGGTAAAACCGAGGCTGAGCAACATAGAGAATGTTCTTGCGGCTCGATGAGCTGTATTACAGTACAAAATGATCGACTGTGATTTGTCCGTTACCCCAATAGCTTTCAACTGCTGCATTATCTTTGAACTTTCTAGCTGTTTAAATCCCGATCTTACGTCAACGGCATCAGACCATTCATACCAGAGTGCAGTTGGGATGTGCCCAGACTGTTTTTGTTTTGGGTGTCCTTGGTACTCTTGTTTGGTACGGGTATCGATTAATGTAACTGAGTCAGTTTTCATTGCGGCAATGGTTTCATCTTTACTAGCGGTAAGCTGATCAGTGAAATGTTTGTTAGGCACTTTATAGTTTGTTGTTTTCGGTTTGTTTGGTAACTCCTGAGTTACCTTGTTGCCTTGTAAAACCCAGCTAATATTGCCACCATCTAAAATATGGACTTTGGCGTGATTGAGTTTCTTTAGCTCCCAGAATAAGCGACTGGCTTCCATTCCACCAATGTCATCGTAAATAACAACATGGCTATCGTTGCTAACCCCTAACTGAGAGAGCGCTTTCGCCATATACTTTGGGCCTCCACTTAGAGATAAGCCATCTTGAGGTTTTATCAGCCAATCATAATTAACCCAGATAGCACCAGGTAAGTGATACTTCTGGTAAGAGCCAGCTTCACTCATATCAAATAGGGTAACCTTATCCAGATTATTTTTGAGCCATTCAGAAGATACGAAGACCTTGGAAAATGAATCTGCTATAGCGTTGCTGGACAGGCAGATCAATAACACTACCAGGTTCATAGCTTTTCTAGATTTTGATGTTAATAGTGACATGTTGATTAGTTCCGGGGGTTATTTTAATAACAGTTGTTTCAGGCAGCTTAAATACGCAGCTTCATCAGGTTCAGATTGGTTTTTTTGAGCCTGCCACATCATCTCTGCCAGACAGTCCATCATCGCATGTTCCGTTTTTGAAACATCTGCATATTTTTCACCGAGTTGCTGATAAATAGCTTTGATACCGGCAGGTCGATCCATCACTACCTGTTCCTGTAGGCCAAGATGCATACCCATATGAAGAAAAGGATTGGTCTCGCCATCTTCAGGTTTGTATTCGTTTCCGAGTTGCTCATTTTCAAGCATTTGATGATACTCAGGGTGCATCTCAATCACTCTGGCAACCATCTGTTCCATGGGCTCCATTGGCAGGCCATTGCGAGCTTTTCGCCAGCACTCTACATAGAATTGGCGCAGTTTATCTCTTTCGGAGGTGTATAGCATTGCTGTTATCCGTTTACGGCGACTTTAATACCAAGTTGGTTTTGCAACTTGGCGGTCTTTTTTTGATCCATATAGTTTTTGAAGGCGATCATTAATCCGAGGCCAATAAAGGCACCGGGAGGTAAGATCGCTAATAAAACGCCTTGGTAGTCTTTACCAAAATGAATTGTCCAGGCCTTGGCAGACTCACCAAACATCAGGTGAGCCTGGTCAAATAAAGTGCCATTTCCAATTATCTCTCTCATACCACCAAGGACAACAAGAACAATTAAAAAACCAATACCCATAAAAAAACCGTCGACAATTGCCCGGTCTACTTTATTTTTTGAGGCATAGGCTTCGGCACGTCCAAGAATTGCACAGTTGGTTACTATCAGCGGAATGAAAATGCCAAGAATACCATGCAAGCTATGAAAATAAGCATTCATGGTTAAGTCAACAATGGTCACCATGGTGGCGATAATAGCTATAAATACTGGAATACGTATCTCATCTGATACCAGGTTTCGAATAGCTGACACCAAGGTGTTGGAAACCACTAATACAAACAGTGTCGCCAAGCCTAAGCCTAGACCGTTAATCGCATTGTTAGATACTGCCAGCAGGGGACAAAGACCGAGTAGAGCAACCAATGCTTGGTTGTTTTTCCACAGGCCATTCTCAATAATCAGCTTATAGTCTTGCCAGGCAGACTTTTTTTGCTCAGCCATACTGTCACTCATAGAGTTTGTCTCGCATATCATTGATCACTGTTAAGGCATTTTTTACCGCCCCTACAACTGCACGGGGTGTAATGGTTGCACCGGTAAACTGGTCAAAATCGCCATTATCTTTTTTGACTGCCCAGCGGGTGCGGTTTTCATCGCGTAAGCCGCGGCCACTGAACTCTAGAATCCAGTTGCTTTTGGCAAGCTCAATCTTATCTCCCAAGCCTGGTGTTTCAGCGTGTTTGATTACTCTGACTCCAGATACTCGACCGTCCGGAAACACCCCCATTAAAATATAGATATTACCGCTGTAACCATTAGGTGCGATGGTTTGGAAGATGACCCCGGCTGGTTGATTATTATTATAAGCTCGATAGATGATAACCGGTTCGGTTGTGCCAAGAAGCTCTAAATAGTCGGTGTCAGTAATTTGCATTTGATTTTCGAGCGGATCATTGTCATAGAGATTGTTTGGTAGTACTTGGTCAAAGGTGTTCAACAGGGTTTGACGCTCGGCTTCTGCAATTACAGGAGCGGTTACAAAACGTACCACGAGCAATAGGATAATGCTGATGAGTACAAAAATTACCAATTTCCCGGCTGAGGTAAACATTGCCATTATTAGCTGTTTAAAAGAGAGTTTTGATGTACGCATAGTTGGCATTTTGGCTAAATTTTACCTTTGTGTCCAAACACTCTTGGACGAGTATAAAGGTCAATTAGTGGAACTGCGATATTCATCAATAATACGGCAAATGCGATGCCATCCGGGAAAGCGCCCCAGTTACGAATAATATAAACTAATACGCCTATACCCGCGGCGTAAACCAATTTACCAAGAGGAGTTGTACTGGCAGTCACAGGGTCGGTAATAATAAAAAATGCAGCCAACATGGTGCCGCCTGAAAGTAGGGTAAACATTACCGGTGGATAGGTATCCGGATCATATTGGTGAAAAACAAAACTTATCAATGCCAAGGCGCCAAGAAAGCCAACCGGGTATTGCCAGTTAATTGTTCGATTCAATAGTAACCATAAACCACCAACCAAAAACGCGACATTGACCCAACCCCAGCTAGAAATTCCATAAGCCTTACTTTTAACTTCGTTAGTCAAAGAGTCCTGTACACTCATACCTTGTGAAAGTCCTGTTCTGACCTCATTCAAAGGAGTTGCTCCAGTAAGAGCATCAACTGTAACACCATTAATCTGGCCGGTAAAAATATAACTGGCAGACTCGATGAATCCGATGCTGTGACCACTCAAACTAGCGGGTAGGGTCCACTGAGTCATTTGTAGAGGAAAAGAAATTAATAGAAAAGCATAACCTAACATTGCCGGATTAAAAGGGTTGTAGCCAAGACCGCCATATAGATGTTTTCCAAAAACCAGTGCAAAAGAAGAGCCTGTGACAATAATCCACCAAGGCGCTTCAGGAGGTACACAAAATACCAATCCTGTTACGGTGATCATACCGCTCATATCGGTTACATAGGGTTTAATCGGACGACCACGGAGTTTTAGCATTAGTGACTCAACAACAATCAGGGTTACTACGGCAAGTGTCCATTGCACAACGATTCCAAATCCAAATAGATAGGTATGTGTCATCAGGGCAGGAAATGCCGCAATTTGAACTTGGAGCATGACCTTTCGAACACTTTGATTGTTATGTGTAAATGGAGATGTTAGCGGATTCATCTAACTGTTTTCTTTATCATTTTTATTGTGTTGTTCTTGTTTGGATTGCGCACGTTTTTTGGCTGCGGCGATTGCGGCAGCTTTAGCGGCTGCTTTTG
>DBOI01000156.1:5779-6211 GCA_002299245.1 Hydrogenovibrio sp. UBA650 | reverse complement strand
CTGCAAACATGACAAAGAGCCGAAATTCTTTGGTCGAATCCAGACCGTCAATAATCACAATTCTCTTTTAAAAATGAATAAAAAAATTTTTTCATGAAATAAAACAGCATTTTGTAAGGTCTGGTCTGTTAAGAGCAGAAATCAATGCTGGTGAAACCTTAATTATTAACTGTCTGCTTGATAACAAAACAACCCCAGGAGTAAACTTATGAAAACTTTAATGTTAAAAAACCTACTAAAAATTGCAGCTGCAGCACTGATTTTTTCTTCAGCAACCGTGGTAGCCGCTGATAATCCATTCACCCATTTTAAACCGGTAAATTCTGGTTATGATTTAGCCATGAGTGAATCTGATGATGCCAAGTGTGGTGCCGGTAAATGTGGTGGAGATAAAGGTGAAGCCAAGTGTGGTGCCGGTAAATGCGGTGGTGA
>DBOI01000156.1:0-5432 GCA_002299245.1 Hydrogenovibrio sp. UBA650 | reverse complement strand
GACTCTAAAGGCAAAGACGCCAAGTGTGGTGCTGGCAAATGTGGCGGTAAATAGAAAAACGCTAAACAGCCGATATAAACCTTAACACCTGTGAAGATGTTAAGGTTTATACACTTATGAGTTTAAATGAAACCATAACCTCCACCTCCGGGGGTTTTTATTTGTAGTATTTCTCCATCGACTACCTGACGGCTAAAAGTACTTTGCAACTCAATTCGATGGCCATTCTTATCTATTAGGCATTGATTTCCTGCCTGGCCTACTGAGCCTCCTGCCATTCCATATGGTGGAACTAGTCTATGATTAGTGAGCATTGACACAGTCATCGGTTTTAGAAATTTAAAGTGTCTTTCACAGCCATTTCCACCTCGATATTTTCCAATGCCGCCACTATTTTCATGGATTCCAAAATGCGTTAGTTGAACTGGATAACGCAGCTCTAGAATTTCTGGATCTGTCAGTCTTGAGTTAGTCATATGACTGTGAATTGCGTCAACTCCGTCATAATCAGATCCCGCTCCCGTACCACCACAAATTGTTTCATAGTACTGCCATTTATCATCGCCAAAAGTCAAATTGTTCATCGTGCCCTGGGATGCAGCTTGGATTTGCAAAGCACCATAGAGAGCATCGGTGACCACTTGTGAAGTCTCAACATTACCAGCCACAACGGCAGCAGGATATTCTGGTTTTAGAAGTGAATGATCATCAACTAGTAAATTGATTGGACGTAAAAAACCATCATTCAATGGAATTGGTTGATCAACAAGTGTTCTTAGTACATAGAGTGTCGCGGCTCGGGTAATTGCAAAAGGGGCATTAAAGTTGGAGTTTTGTTGAAGGCTACTGGCAGAGAAGTCAATGGTAGCAGTTTCACTTTTTGGATGCGGTGTAATTGTTACACTAACTTGTGTTCCCTGATCGGTTTGATAACAAAACTCTCCAGCAGGAATCGTTTTGATTAGCTGCTTAACTGCGTTTTCCGCATGTTTCAATACATGATTCATATATGCTTGAACTGTTGCCAAACCGAAGCTATGACAAAGTTTTTGCAGGCCTGTTATTCCTTGTTGGTTTGACGCAATCTGTGCCTGAAGGTCATTTAAATTCTGTTGAATATTACGCACTGGATATTTGGCATTCATCAGGCGTTCACTTAGAGCATCCGTTTGAAATACTCCGTCTTTAACGGCAGGAAAACAATCCAGCAGCACGCCTTCTTGTTCTATGTGAGTACTGCTTGCCGGCATAGAGCCGGGTGTTAATCCGCCAATATCAGCGTGATGTCCACGTGAAGCAACATAGAACTCAACACGCTTTTCTATAATTACAGGTGATATAAGAGTGATATCAGGCAGATGTGTACCGCCTGCATAAGGATTGTTGAGCACATAAGCATCGCCACTGCTAAGCTCTGCGATCTCTCCATTTGCGGCGCGGTTGATTACGGTTTTTACCGACTCGCCCATTGATCCCAAATGTACAGGCACATGAGGTGCATTGGCAATCAATTGGCCTTGCTTGTCAAAGATGGCACAGGAAAAATCCAGACGTTCTTTGATATTCACTGAGTGAGCTGTTTTCGCCAATGTGGCTCCCATCTGTTCTGCAATCGACATAAAACGACTATTGAACAACGCAAGCTGAATTGGATCGGCTTTGGCAATGACATCTGACTGCCATTTGTGATTGGCTGGTTTTTCAGAGACCTGTTTTTCTAACAGCAGTTGACCGTCGGTAAGAACCCTGGCCTGCCAATCTGCTGGCAGAAAAATCGTGCCGGTTGGCTCTAATATCAATGATGGTCCATGGACTTTATGCTTAACGGCAAGTTGATTACGTTGATAGACAGCTGTCGACTGCCAGTTATTATCAGAGTAGCAATCGACATATTCGATAGGTATGAGCTCATCAACTGGATTCAAAAGTTCGACGTCAGTTTCATGATCATGACTAGCTAATGATATTGCCTCGACACTGATGCTGTTCACCATGATTTGGGTCTGATGTTGAATAAATCCAAACTGTTTTTTATGTTGAGCGGCAAACTGAGCTGCGTAATCTCTAACCGAGTGGAGCTCTTCGTAGTTGAGGTCTAGGATTGTATCACTATCGAGATAATGCAGATGTAGAGTGACTTGGATTTCGCCAATTTGCTCATTTTGCTGTTCAATCTTTTGAGTGGCAATGAGTTTTTGCTGTTCAATTCCATGTTTTACTGTCAGGCTATCGCTTAAATTTTGTAGAGGCAGGGTATAAGATTGGGTTTCAATATGCCTTTTTTGTGCCAGCCCCATTCCATAGGCAGAAAGTACTCCTGAAAAAGGGTGGAGTAGAACCTGTTTGATTTTTAGTTTATCAGCAACCGCGCAGGCGTGCTGACCGCCGGCACCACCAAAGCTAATAAGAGTGTATTCTGTAAGGTCATAGCCTTTTTGAGTAGATATCTTTTGTACTGCGTTGGCCATATTTTCGACCGCTATATCGACTGCCCCGGCAGCAATTTCTTCTATCGTTTTATTGAGCTTGGAACTTAGATTTTTAAAGGCTATGTTTACCGTTTCTAGGTCTAGTTCTTGATCAGCATTGATTCCAAAGACTTTTGGAAAATACTTGCTTTGAAGCCGACCAAGCAATAAGTTGCAATCTGTCACTGTTAAAGGACCATTGCGCCTATAGCAGGTTGGTCCAGGGTTGGCGCCAGCAGATTCTGGGCCGACTCTAAGTTCTCCCTGTAATTGATCGATAATGGAACCACCGCCTGCTGCAACCGTATGGATATCAAGCATCGGTACTCGCATTTCAATTCCTGCTACCTGTGTCTCAAAACTGCGTTCGTAGGTGCCTGCATAATGCGAAACATCGGTTGATGTACCTCCCATGTCAAAACCGATAATTTTGTCAAAACCAGCCTGTTTTGCGGTTTCTACTGCGGCAACGATTCCGCCGGCAGGACCAGAAAGGATCGCATCTTTTCCCTCAAATTCAGCAGCATCTGTGAGGCCTCCATGCGATTGCATAAATTGTAGATCTACATTTGGCAGGGCACTGGATACATTATCGACATAGTGTCTTAAAATTGGGCTTAAGTAGGCATCGACAACCGTGGTTCTACCTCGAGAAATGTATTTGATAAGTGCTGAGGTTTGGTGAGACGTTGAAATCTGTTCAAAACCAATTTCATTGGCCCATAATGCAAGTTGTTGTTCATGCTTAGGATTTAGGTAGCTGTGCAATAAAACAATAGCAATGGCGTTAAAACCTTGTTGCTTTAATTCGTTTAATAGCTGTTTGCACTGATTTTCATTTAGTGGCTCTATCTCATCTCCATTGGCGTTGAGTCGGCCTTCAATTTCGACACTGGTACTGTAAAGCGGTTCAGGTCGATTAATTTTCAATGCAAAGATGTCGGGACGGTTTTGGTAGCCAATCTTCAATGCTTGTTTAAAGCCTTGGTTCGTTATCAGCGCAACCTCTTCTCCTTTGCGCTCTAACAGCGCATTGGTTGCCACTGTTGTACCCATTTTCACAACCTTAATCAATTCGCCAGGGATTGGCTCTTCTGTTTTCAGGCCCAGAAAGTAACGAATCCCATGGATAGCTGCATCGGAGTAGTGTTCTGGATTTTCTGAAAGAAGTTTGTGGGTCTGCAGGCTGCCTTCTGGGTCCTTGGCGATGATATCTGTAAAAGTGCCTCCACGGTCGATCCAGAATTGCCATTGATCTTTACTTGAAGGTTTTTGGGTTGATGTCATAAGGTTCTGTGTTTATTTTTGTATGGGCGTTATTATAACGGTTGTTGCTTGTTGTGTAATTTCCTAAACAAGTCTAGTTGATGACACTACACTAGGATTTGCAGGCCTGTTAAAATCAAGCAAAACCTTTTGTTATAAATTGGAATTAAGTTTGTCTGTTTCAGAAACAAATCTACAAAAAAACACCGCTTCTAGTCAGTCAGATAGGGAGACTTTTGGCTCACTAATTAGCACCGTTTCTCACTGGCGGTTTTGGAAACAGGTTTTTAGCCGTTTTTATAATCGTCAGGGTCTAGATGCCGTGGCGATTTTAGCCTACACCACCCTGTTAGGCGTGGTTCCAATGCTGGCGGTCATGCTCGGTATGTTTTCGGTTTCTCACTATTTTGCCAGCTTTGAAGCTTTGGTTATGGAGCAGGTGGTGAGTAATTTGATGCCAAATTCCCACCCAATGATTGAAGAGTATCTGCTTAAGTTTTCACAGCAGGCCGCTAAATTAAAAGGGCCGGGCTTGATTGTCATGCTGGTTACGGTTTTGCTGCTGCTGTGGAAAGTGGATGAAAAGCTCAATGGGCTTTGGTCGCATAGTTTAGAGCGCAGGTGGTGGGTTAGTTTACTTCACTACCTGGGAATTAGCTTAATAGGACCTTTATTGCTTGGGTTGAGCCTGGTAATCAGTTCATCGCTGTTGGCATTGCCACTATTTGTTGAAACCACGCCTTTCATTGAAAAGTTGACGTTTGGCATGCAGCTCATCCCTATGATTTTGGCCTGGCTCGGATTTACCTTGCTTTATAAGCTGGTTCCGGTTGCTTTTGTCTCATTTAGAATTGCAATTTTTGCTGGCTTTTTTGCCATGATTGAGTTTGAATTGCTGAAGACCGGCTTTACTCTCTATGTGCAATGGTTCCCGACTTATGCCTTAGTTTATGGGGCTTTTGCTGCGGTACCGCTGTTTTTATTATGGCTCTACCTGATCTGGTTTATTGTGATTTGGAATGGTGCACTGGTTGCAACCTTATCTCAATCAAACAAATAACCATATAACCTTGAAAGAAAAATCACGAGCCAAGGTCTTATTAATTGAAAACTGCCGAAATTGCTAATAACCTTTTTGGCTAAAGGATAATTAATGGCTGAAGAGAAGCCTATGCAGGATAAACATCGTTTTTTTGAACAATTGGTTTCAGCCTATGCAAATGACCTATATCGTTATGCATTTTGGCTGTGTAAGCAGCCACCTTTAGCTGAGGATCTGGTACAGGAAACGTTTGCCAGAGCCTGGAAATCAATTGAAAGTTTGAAAGATGAAAAAGCGGCCAAAGCTTGGTTGAAGATGATTATCACAACGAGCCCTCTCAAAAACTTGAAAAGAGCCAGCTTCATCAGTTGATTTTAAAGTTGGAAGATGAATATAAAGAACCGCTGATTCTACAAATAATGTGGGGCTTTAGTGGAGATGAGATCGCCAAAGAGCTCAACTTAAAATTGGCCACCGTTAATACCAGGCTATTCAGGGCTAGAAAACAGTTGAAAAAATTAATGACAGAAACAAATTTTAAAGATATGAAAACAGGAGGGGCTAACAATGGATGAATTGACATTTCGCAATAAGTTGCGAACCACCCCAATTATTTAGACGATGAAATGGTGCCTTTCCTAGGAGCCTGTCGGACT
>DBOI01000165.1 GCA_002299245.1 Hydrogenovibrio sp. UBA650 | reverse complement strand
AAACGTTTGGCGCCTTAAAGTTATATGCTCATGCAAAATTCGCCCAGATAAGACTCATGCCAGCAGTTGCTGATAGCAGCAGCCTCATTTTTATAAACTCTCTTGAAAATACGTTTTTGAATAGCTTAGCCTCCAATAATGGTAGGCTTAAAAAGCTAATCGCTATCATCCAAAAGGTTATGTGTTCTTCAAATACTACCCATAGCCAAGACCACAGCATCATCAGAATTGACAACCATAGAACCAGTGCAACCGGCGCGTTGAGTTTTTTATCAAAACTAGCAAGCCAATAGAGGCCTACAATAAAGCTGAATATAAGCGCAGCATAACTGGTTAACATGTTTTGCCAAAGATCCAGGTGTGGCTGGTAGTTAATGGCGGCCGCCAAACTAATGAACGGGATTAATCCAGCAAAGCCGAAAATATAGTGATAGCGAACCATCTGCTTGTTTTTAACTTGCAAATAGCTGCTTCTCTGCTGTTTTCCAGTATTTAGAGAAACTAAATGGCAGCTTTTGATTGAATCTAATCAACTGATCCTTCGCAAGTGATTTTACAAATGGCCAACGCGAAAAGCTCATGTTGTCACTTTCTGGAGTAAAAATCACGGTTTGAGGATTGTCTTTAAAGAGTTTTTTTAGCACCAGATCGGTCTCACCTTTTATGACAACTAAGGGCAGGTCTTTGAAATCCTGAAGGCATTGCCAGATAAAGTAGAGCCGTTGTTTGGAGTAAAATTGTGAAGCAAAGTGCGCCTCATCCCAAACAAACAGAATCGCATCGTATTGGTCTGCTTGTTCAAACACGGGATGTTCGACATTGAGATCATTACTATGCAGCCAAATCCAACTGTTGTGGTTGTTTAAATCCATTTTAGCCTCCAGTTTCAGTTGTTAACTTTGGAAATAATTTTCTATTCAGGGCATCGTAACTCTGGGCAATGGCCTGGTTGTTTTTACTATCTAGGTTGTATTCTTCGTCAGAGGCAAATTTGCGGATATTTTCTAAGTTGAAAATGTAAGGCTTATTGCTCCCGGTACTTGCAACCCACTGCCATGAATAATTGTTTGATGCAATGTTGCCATCAATCAGGTGTTTCAACATCCAGCGTGCTCCTACCTGCCATTTGATTCGGCGCCAATGAATAATGTAACTGGCAAGATAGAGTCTCGCATGATTGTGCAGGTATCCATTTTTCATCATCTCTAATATAAATTGATTGATAACAGCCACATCCGTTTTAGCTTCCAAAACATCAATAGGCAACATGTCTGAGTAATCAGATGCTTGAAAACCTGTTTTATAGTCTTCAAGATCTTTCCAAACCGTTTCAGGGTTCTCTCTAAAGCGCTTGGCAAAAAAATCACGCCAGCTCAGTTGTTTAAGGAACATGTAGGCTTGTACTCGATCATATTTAGAGTCGATATATTTCAATATCTCAGTTGGATCTACCAGACCGTGCTCAATATAAGGTGATAGCTGAGACACTCCACCATTTAAATGATTTCTGGTTTTTGAGTAATAGGCCACATCAAGCTTGTCCAGCTTTTTTCGGGCATGTGCTATCCCGCCTTTAAAAGGCGATTCTTCAAATGAGGAATCGTCCAGTATCCAGTCCAGAAAACGCTCTTTACCGCTTCTGCCAGCAGGTTTTACTTCAAAAAACTGATCTGAAATAACGTGTTCAAACCACTGCATAATGAATTACCTAAACTCTATTGTCGTATACTTATTGTATAGCTGATGTATAATTATTTTCAAGTTTTTGTATAAAGTGTTTTTAGTGGCAGAAATAAATAATCCTAAGTTGAATAATAAACTTGAGATTAAGTGCTTTATTACTATTTTTGTTTTTGCAGGTGTCACTGTTGAAGAAGTTGTTAACACTGACAGGACTTTAAAAAGTCTAACTAATCCTTATCACTCCGAGAGGTCTGGGTGTAATTGATAAACATTGAGCTGATCTATTGCATGGGATCTGCTTAAACTGTGAAGCGTGCTATAATCGATTCAAACTAAAATTTGTCGGAGCGCCGAAGGGGATAAACCCAAGAGGCTGAGATCGTAAATGCGGAATCCGTAGAACCTGATCTGGATAATACCAGCGAAGGGAACAAGTTAGTAACACACAAAAAATCGTTACCTGCTTTTAAGTTCTTTTCTTATGTACTGTTATTCTTTAATAATAGTTAGAATTCGTGACTTATCTTTCTACGCTCCTTAGTTTTTTTTCTCAACCTCTTTGAGTTTCAGCCGGCAATAATTGAACCATTTATTTGGTTTTCAGACAAAAGTATAGACCGTCATTAAAGGAATCTTGATATGACCACAGTCGCGATTGTTGGAGCAGGCTTGGTGGGACGTTTGCTGGCAGTTCAGCTAGCACGGCAAAAAGATGTCTCAATCTCTCTGTTCGATGAGGATTCGACAGAGGGTGAGAACGCTGCAGCTTATTTGGCAGCAGCTATGCTGGCTCCACTTGCTGAGTCGGTAGATGCCTCCGAAATGGTTACTCAAATGGGGGAGCGCAGCCTACAGCTGTGGCCTGAGATTCTTGCACTGCTGGATGAACCGGTTTTCTTTCAGCACAAGGGTAGTTTGATTTTAAGCTATGAACAGGATCGTCCTTATTTGGAAGATTTTTACCGCCGTTTAAAACGATCTGACCAAGCTCAAGTAATTTCATCTCAGCAGATAGCCGATATTGAACCCTGTCTTAAAGAGCATGCCCGTCGTTTCTCAGCAGGGCTGTTTTTGCCGAATGAGGGTCAGCTGGATAATCGGCAGTTACTTTCGAGTTCGGCGACTACGATTCAGAATCTGGGTGTTAAGTGGCTTTCTAAAACAACTGTTGAGTTAGATTTAAATTCTTCAAAAGTGAATGGAGAAAGCTTTGACTGGATTTTTGATTGCCGAGGTTTGGGGGCTCAAGACGATTTACCAAAGCAAAATAAATTGAGAGGTGTGCGCGGCGAGGTGATTCGTCTGCATGCACCGGATGTTGAATTGAGCCGTCCAACACGCTTAATACACCCGCGTTATCCGATCTATATCGCACCAAAGCAAAACCATCAGTTTGTAGTTGGAGCCACTCAGATTGAGTCGGAAGATCGAAGACAACCGACTCTGCGTTCGGCAATGGAACTGTTATCTAGCTGTTTCAGTGTGCACTCGGGATTTGCCGAGGCAGAAATTCTGGAGCTTAAATCTGGCCTGCGTCCTGCGCTGCTAGATAACGAGCCAAAAATCATTCATCGCAAACACAACAACATTATTCAGATAAATGGCCTATACCGTCACGGTTTTTTGATTTCACCAGCCTTGGTTGAGCAGGCCATCTGTTTGATGACAACAACTGACAATAACCAAGATTTACCTGTCTACAACAAACTTATTGAGGTAATAGATAAGTGAGTAATTCAATTCAAATTTACATTAATGAAGTTCGCTGCCAAGTCGATCCGCAGAAGAACTTGCCACAGATATTGGAAGTATGGGGGGCGACTAAACCTTATGCGCTGATGATTAATGGCCGGTTTCTACCGAACGGTGAGCACGAGACTTATCAAGTGCAAGATGATGACCAAGTCGAAGTTGTTTCCGCGATTGCAGGGGGGTGATGATGATTGATCAGCAGCAAGATCAACTGAATATCTATGGCACTAAGCTGGATAGCCGTTTACTGATTGGCAGTGCACTCTATCCTTCACCAGAGATTATGCAGGCCTCTATTAAAGCTTCTGGCGCGCAAGTGGTGACACTATCGCTGAGCAGGCAGAATCCTCAGGCCCAAGGCGGGCAAAACTTCTGGCAGACTATCCAGTCGCTTGGTTTACAGCTATTGCCAAATACCGCTGGTTGCCACTCGGTTGAAGAGGCGGTCAATATGGCACGAATGAGCCGAGAACTGTTTCAAACCGATTGGATTAAGCTGGAATTGGTGGGTGATGATTACAACCTGCAACCTGATCCAATCGACTTGGTGAAAGCAACAGAGATCCTTTTAGGCGAAGGCTTTAAGGTGCTACCTTACTGTACCGATGATCTTGTGATCGCTCGCCATTTAGTAGAGTTGGGTTGTGAAGTCATTATGCCCTGGGGATCTCCGATAGGTACGGGTAAAGGCATTTTGAACCCCTATGCAATTCAAACAATTCGCGATCGTTTTCCAGAGCTAACATTGGTGATTGATTCCGGTATTGGTAAACCATCTCATGCAGTGCAAGCCATGGAGATGGGGGTTGATGCCATTTTATTAAATACCGCGGTTGCTCACGCCAGTCAGCCACAGGCTATGGCAGGTGCTTTTGCAAAAGCTATAGAAGCTGGCCGCACTGCTTACCTGAGTGGTTTGATGGCTGAACGCTCTACCGCCAGCCCGAGCACACCAACACTTGATCAGCCTGTTTGGCATCAACCAGCCTTTGCTGAAGAAAGTTAAGCGGGATGGATTTAATGAATACAACATTTTCATTTCGTCCTGTGATATGGACAATCGCCGGGTCTGATCCAAGTGGTGGGGCAGGTATTCAAGCGGATATAAAAACAGCTCATGCACTGGGCTGCGAGATTTGTACTTTGATCATGGCGAATACAGTGCAAAATTCGATGAAATTCTCAAAGGTAAATCCAACGGCTATTGAAGTCTTACAAGCTCAATGGGATGCTCTGATTAAAGATAAGCCGCCAGTGGTTATTAAGATCGGTTTAATTGCCAATAACCAACAATTGGGTTGGCTATTGCAACAACTGCCTAAAACAACGGCGAAGATTGTTTGGGATCCTGTTTTAAAAGCTACTGTAGGTGGTTCAACCAGTGAAGAAGCTTTAGACAACTCAAAGCTAAAGCAGCTTCTAGGATTGATTGATGTGATTACTCCAAATAGGCAGGAAGTTGCTTATCTGGCTGATGGATCGCCAGCAAAAACTTTACTGAAAGAGATTTCAGAAAATGCGGCTGTCATTGCTACGGGTGGAACTCAAAACAGTTCTGATTTATCAGAGATGTCTCAAGTAAGCGATATCTGTTTTACCCAGAGCAAAACTCTACAGCTGGTTTCCCCAGTTATTAAAACTAATTTTAGTCATGGCAGTGGTTGTAGCTTCGCCACGGCGATTGCCAGTTTTTTGTCGCATGATTATCTGTTGCGCGATGCCTTTATGCAGGCTAAGGCTTTTATGAATAAGTCGTTTGAGCTTTCTAGGCAGGTTGAAATCGATTCCGACCAATCAGGTAGTTACGGAGCCTTCGTTCAAGCTAGCTGGCCAGTAGAACAAGAATACTATCCAGTTGTAAGCAACCAGACAATTAAAGCTCTGAATTTCCCAAGTTTAGAAACCAATAAGCTAAAACTCTACCCTGTGATTGACTCTCTGTATTGGCTGGAAAGGTTGTTGCCACTGGGGTTGGAGATTATTCAGCTAAGGCTTAAAAACTTGCCAATTGAAGAGGTACGCTCGCAAATCAAACAGGCGGTTGAACTGGCAAAACCATATGAAACCAGACTATTTATTAATGACTACTGGCAGGAAGCGATCGAGTTTGGCGCCTATGGTGTGCATTTGGGTCAGGAAGACTTGGAAGAGACCGATTTGAATGCCATTTACCAGGCTGGCTTACGACTGGGTATCAGCACGCATGGCAGTTATGAGCTAAAACTGGCACAACAGATCCAGCCGAGTTATCTGGCCATTGGTGCTATTTTCCCGACTCAAACTAAAGATATGAGCGGGCAAATACAGGGTTTAAAAAACCTAGCACACTTAGTGAAGTTAAACCCTGAAATACCAATAGTCGCCATTGGTGGCATCAATTTAGAACGTGCTCCCAAGGTATTGGAAACCGGAGTGAAATCCATTGCCGTGGTAACTGCGATCACTAAGGCAGATAAACCAGAACAAGCGGTTAATGAGTTTATGGCGTTATTTGAGCAATCTTAAAATTATAGAAAATTCAATATGAGGACTACTTATGAACTGGTATCAACCAACCAGAGAAAAAACAGAATCCATTTTCCAGTCGATTATTGCCCACGATTTCATTAAGGAGTTAATGGATGGCACTTTATCGAAAGATGTTTTTGGTTTCTATGTAAACCAAGACACCCTATACCTTTCGCAATATACAAAAGTACTGGCTCAGGTTGGAGTGACTTGTTATGAAGAGAGCGATATTCAATTCTTTTTAGAGTCGGCAACAGGGGTTACCGAAGTAGAGAAGGCACTTCATCAAATTTTCCTGGATAAACAATATCTCAATCCAGAACCGTCACCTACTTGTGAATTGTACTGTTCATATTTGTCGAGAATGGTTCACAACCACTCGGTTGAAGTTGGACTCGCTGCGGTACTGCCTTGTTTTACGATTTACAAAGAGGTCGGCGACTATATACTGGCCAATCAAACTAATCAAGATAGCAACCCTTACCAAGAGTGGATCAACACTTACGGGGGAGAAGAGTTTGCCAGTGCAGTTGCCAAGGCAACAGAGATTACCAATCGCTATGCTGAGAATGCTTCAGAAGAAACTTGTCAGAGAATGGAGCAGGCTTATATTAAGGCTTCTCAGCTTGAATACATGTTCTGGGATTCAGCCTATAAGCAGGAGCAGTGGCCGGTATGACAAAGCATACGAACGAACAATACAATGCGATACTCAGCATAGCAGGTTCAGATTCTGGCGGATGTGCAGGTATTCAGGCCGATATAAAGAGTATCAGCGCTAATGGAGGTTATGCAGCAACCGTCATTACCGCTACTACGGCACAAAACACGGTTGGGGTAACCGATATCCATGCCATGCCAATTGCGCATCTCAATGCGCAGTTAGAAGCGGTATTGAGTGATATAGAGTTCTCCGCCATTAAAATCGGCATGTTGCACTCTGTTGAGGTGATTGAGACGGTTAAGCAGGCTCTACTGCAATATAACGCAAAAAATATCGTGTTAGACCCCGTTATGGTTGCCACCTCAGGAGATAGGCTCATCAATGATGAGGCGGTTGAGTCTCTGAAAGAGTTTTTACCTTTCGCGGATCTGATTACCCCAAATATACCGGAAGCTTCAATTTTGATTGGTCATACAATTAATCACAGTAACCTTGAAGCGACTGCCAAAGAGATTGGTCAAAAATATCAGGTATCTGTGTTGCTGAAAGGCGGTCATCTAGACCTGTCATCTGGAGCTATGACTGATGTTCTCTATAATCAAAAACAGGGCAAGCTAACAGTCATCAACAATCCAAGTATTGATACTAACAATACCCATGGAACCGGTTGTACTCTATCCTCTAGTATTGCAACTCAGCTCGGAAAAAACTTGAGCTTAGAAGAGGCTGTTCAAATAGGTTGTGACTACATTAATGGCGCCATTGCTTCAGGAAAAAACAAAAAACTTGGTAATGGCAACGGTCCTGTTGACCATTTTTTTAACAAGGTCGAATAATCGCTTATTCAGTAAATTCATAATCGATCTTTAAACACTTTGTTTGAGGTATAAAAAAACCCGTTTAAAACGGGTTTAATTTTATTGGTGGAGCTGGGGGGAGTCGAACCCCCGTCCGCGAAGCCGCCATCTAAAAGTCTACATGTTTATTTGGCCTATTAATTTAGCAAGAATGCTGCCCGACCAGCAGGGATCACACTCCGCGAGTTTGTAAAGTTTAATGCCGAATACCCAAACACGTACCCGACACGGTTCTATGAGATATGATACAGCGTTAGGGGCCATAGACAGCTTTCCTAGGCTGCACTAGCGGGATTAAGCCGCTAGAGCGTAGTTATCGTCGTTTGCAACTATAACAAAATGAAATAAAGATTTACGTGCATCATTCAGGCACGACATGCATTTTAAACTTTGATCTCCCCGTCGAAACCAGTACAGCCCCAATTGGGTTGTTTGATGTTGCAAACACCAAACCGAGTGAGTTTAAAGTGTGGTGTATTATTGGGGTTGTACCCCAATAATTCAAGTATTGTCGAGATTAAATAAATCTCTGTTTATATTTGTTTAGCGATTGTATTTCATTATACGCTGTTTATCGCGATTCCAATCGCGCTCTTTCATGGTGGCGCGTTTGTCGTGCTGTTTTTTTCCTTTAGCAATGCCGACTGATAGTTTTACTTTACCTTGCTTCCAGTAGAGCTCTAATGGCACCACGGTCATTCCATCAGTTTCGACCAGGCCTCGCAATTTATTGATTTCTCTGCGGTGCATTAGCAATGGTCGGTTGCGGAGCGGGTCAGCGGTTATGTGGGTAGAGGTTGTTGTCAATGGCGTGATAAGCGCTCCAAATAGATAGGCCTGATCATTTTTGAACAGAATGTAACTTTCACCCAGTTGAATCTTTCCCGCCCGCAGGCTTTTGACTTCCCAGCCTTGTAGGCTGAGACCAGCTTCCAGGCTGTCCTCAATAAAAAAATCAAAACGTGCTTTTTTATTGACGGCAATGCTGTTTGGATTATTGTTCTTTTTTTTCTTTGCCATTTTTTAACCCGAATAATTTATGAAAAGATCAAGTCTTTCTAAAACTGATCTAGCAACCTTTGGAAGTTAATGCTTTTTGGGGGTGCAAATTGTTTTTACTAAACCCAATACCTTCATTAAAAACAACTTGTTGCTGTTTTTACGAAATGTTCGGGTTAATCTATCAACGGTAATTTTGATCGGCATTATAACACTAGCCTGTTAGTCTCTTGTTATAATGCTGGCCGAATTAAACTAAGACTTTTGGACTTTTTTGTACTGATTCTATGAAGAAAATTGCTAGAACAGCATTGTTACCTTATTCTGCGGAGCAGGTTTTTAATATTGTCAACGACGTAGCTAGTTACCCTGAGTTTCTACCTTGGTGCGGTGGCTCGTCGGTATTATCTGAGACTGATTACGAAATGCAGGCCAGTGTCACGATTGCCAAAGCTGGTATTAAACAGACCTTTGTAACCAAAAACCACCTGGTGCCTGGGCGACGGATTGAAATGGACTTAGTTGATGGACCTTTCAAGTATCTGAAAGGAGAGTGGGAGTTCAAGGTACTTGATGTTGATGCTTGCAAAATCATTTTTGAAATTGAATTTGAAGTTAGCAATAGCCTTCTCAATGCTGCAATCGGGGCTATCTTTGAACAGATCGCCAGCACCATGGTTGACTCTTTTTGCGAACGTGCTAAACAGATCTATTAGGTCGGGTTTGAGTTTATGAGCCAGCTAATCCATATAGAGACTGCCTATGCACTTGAAGAGGTGCAATACTTGTTTGTTGAAATGGTTCCTGAAGGCAGCACGGTTGAACAGGCCTTAGAAAATTGCAAACTTAAACAGGAAATTCCCGGTCTGGAAATCGACAAAGTTGGTATATTTGGCAAACTCACAACAATGGATACAGTTCTGCGTGAGGGAGATCGAATTGAAATTTACAGGCCTTTGAAAGCCGATCCCAAAGAACGTAGAAGAAAAAAAGTGGAAGATGAGCGTAAAGCAGAAAAAGCTAAAACATAAAAAAATAAAGGCCTGCATAACAAATTGTTAACAGGCCTTTATTTTTTTGATTTGTTTTCACTATTTTTTAGAACCAACCAAGCCCTAACCAGGAATCATCCTTCTTCAACTTAACGTTGTGAGGTTTCTTTTCCCATTTACTCAATAACTGATCGTCATCAAATATGACAGCCAGGTGAATGGTGTGTTCTTCAGATTTTGAGTTTTCAACGTTTGAATAATATATGTATTCCCAGTGGTCAGGCATAAAAGGGTGTTGACCGGTCGGAGGGCCGAGCAGTTCTCTAACTTGCTGTTTGGTCAAACCTTCCTGTAATAGATTAACAGACTCGGCTGTCATCAAGTTACCTTGAGTTAATGGTGCTTTGTAAGGTTGGATGAAAGAGCATCCAGAAAGTGAAGTCAGGCTTAAACCACTAACAAGCAAGGTTGCTAGAATTTTAGTTTTTAAATTTAAGCTGGTTTTTGGTTTTAACATTGATTCCTCAGTCGCTTAATAGTTGTAACCGATTGGTATTCAAAAGTTGATTGGAGACATCTTTTGGTAGATAAACGTAAATTTTAAATTCCGCAATATGTAATTTCATGTATTATACACTTTAATTAATATGCTGAGTTATAAGTCGTAGTTATTGCTAATGGCCTTAAAGCATTTTTATCTGGTATTTCATGCCACTTACAATTAAATTACATAAGAAACACTAGAGGGTGTTATGAGCGGAGCTGAATTAAAAAAAGTAGGTTTAAAAGTCACACTACCAAGACTTAAGATCCTTGAAATTCTTGAAAGTGCAGGTGAAGAGCATCACTTGTCTGCGGAAGATGTTTACAAAATTTTACTGGAACAAGGTGAAGAAGTTGGCCTTGCAACCGTGTATCGTGTACTTACCCAGTTTGAACAAGCTGGAATTGTACGCCGTTTAAATTTTGAGAATAATATCTCGATTTTTGAATTAGATACTGGTGACAACCACGACCACATTGTTTGTGTTAAATCAGGTCGAGTTAAAGAGTTTGTTGATCCGGTTATAGAAGAGCGTATTATTGAGATTGCTGCAGAGAACGGATATGAACTGTCTGGCCATAATCTCGTCATCTACGGGACTCTAAAAGATATCTAATCTTTAGATTATAAATGATTTCAAAAACGAGGCTTTGCCTCGTTTTTTTTGCCTCCAATAAATTTTCAAGGCGGCTGGGTCGAGAGCCTTGTATTCTGCATATATAAAAATTCATAATTGCTATCTATAAATAATATTCATTGCTTAATGAAAATAGTTCTTGATTTCTTTTGGTGTTTCTGTCAAGATAAGCGTCACTTTTTGCCGCATAAGAGCAATTTATATAATCTGGTGCTAATAAGTTATTGGTTGAGTTTACTTGATTAAGCACTGTCGAATTTTTTGGGTCGATCAGTTATTACCATTAAAGAAATTGAGGTATAGGCATGTCGATTCGCCAATTAAATATATTCAGTTCAAAGACTTTTGGAATTTTCTTTGGACTAATGTTAGCAACCCTTTTAACGGCTTGTAATTCAGAACAAAAAGCCGAAGTAGCAGATGCTGAATTAAAAATAGAAGCTGATCGGGAGCTAATCAAAGCAGAAGAAAAATCTGCAAGTATCAAAGAACTACAGGCCTGTTTTTCTGAGAAATACTTTTTATCAGAAGACTTGGAAGTTTCAACTAGAATAGTTGCACAGAAGGTTCGTGGAATGTGTTCAGATGCTTTCCAGCATGTTAGAGCCGTAAAGTTTAACTATGAGCTTGTGCCTGAAATCATGGCACCTTCGCAAGAGATGATCAATGGAGAGATCGCTTTGACAATGTTGTTTGTTGAGCGTTCTAGAGAAGGAATGAAGAAGTTCCTTCAAGGTCATCAGAGTATACCTGCGAATGGCGGACTACCACATGGCCACCCGCCTGTTGATTATGCAGATGATCAATTGCAAGGTTCGTTGATTTAATGTCAGTTTTCAAAGCTTTCATTACTGTATAAAAAACAACTATTACAGAGTAAAGGCCAGTGCTTTCCAAATGGGAACACTGGCCTATTTTTTTTGTGCGTTAGTAAGCATTTCTTTGGCATGCTTATGAGTTTTCTCAGTTAAATCTTTTCCCCCTAACATACGTGCCATTTCTGAAATCCGTTGGTCTGTCGTTAAATAATTCACCTGGGTTGTGGTACTCTCTTTGCCGCTCTGTTTCGATATCTTCAGATGATTGTGTCCATGTGCCGCTACTTGAGCAAGATGCGTAATAGACAGTATCTGCTTGCCAGCTCCAAGAGTCTGCATTTTCTCGCCAACAACTTCGGCTATACCACCGCCGATACCGACATCAACTTCATCAAATATTAAGGTTGGAAGGCTGGCAACTTCCGAGGTTGCTACTTGAATCGCTAAGCTAATTCTGGAAAGCTCGCCGCCTGAAGCCACTTTGCTAAGAGGCAGGAGTGGTTGACCTCTATTCGCAGTGACTAAAAACATCACTTTATCGTTTCCGAAGATGGTTGGTAATTCAGTTTCGCTGATCTCTATTTCAAACAAACCGTTAGCCATACCGAGTTCATTCATTGCACTCGTTACCGTTTTAGCGAGTTTTTCTGCGGCAGATTTACGTGATTTGGAAACTGAGTTAGCAGCACTTATATAGTTTTGCCAGGCCTCTTCGGATGCTTTGCTGAGTTGTTCCAGTGAAGCGTCAGAACCCTGTAAATCTTCAAGGTCCGATTGAATTTGTTGTTGTTTTTCTAACAGCTCTTCGGCGTTAATATTGTACTTTTTGGCGAGTCCAAATAGAGCTGATAGTCGCTCTTCAGTTTCAATTAACTTCTGTGGATCGAGATCTATTTGCTGCGATTGGTGCTGAATTTCACTCGATGTTTCTTGAATCTCTATCAGGCTGCTGTTGAGTTGTCCAACAATCTTATCTAGCTCGGGACTAAAATCAGCCACCGCTTGCAAATTATTAATAGCTTGGTTGAGGCAATCGACAACGCCGTTTTCTGCTTCTATTTGTGAATAAGCAATTTCACAGGCCTGTTTGATTTCGTTGGCATGAGAGAGTTGATTCTGTTCTTCGGAAAGTTCGGTAAATTCACCTTGTTGAGGGCTTATCTCTGAGAATTCATTATTTTGAAAGCTGAGAAGTTCAAGTTTACTCTGATAGTCCGCCTGACTGTTTTCAAGTTCATGTAGCTGTTTTTTTAGCTGTTGCCACTCTTGATAATACTGTTTGGTTTTTTGCAGAAGATCACTGTGGTTTGCATAGGCATCGAGCAAGTGAATCTGCTTGGTTGTTGCCAGAAGGTTCTGATGTTCATGCTGGCCGTGAATATCAATCAGCTTGCTACCCAGGTTTTTTAGCAGGCCTGCAGGCACTGGGTTGCCATTAATATAGGCTTTTGAACGTCCTTCAGCGGTTACTGTTCTACGCAGATAACATTGATTATCTTCGTCTAATTCTTGTTCTGCAAGCCAGTTCTGAATATCTGGCAGGCTGGATAGATCAAACAGTGCAGTAACATCGGCTTTGGCGGTGTTGTGTCGTACCAGAGCGCTGTCGGCACGTTCCCCCAGGGTTAGGCCTAGAGCATCTAATAATATTGATTTACCGGCACCTGTTTCACCCGTCAGAGTTGTAAAACCTGGGTTGAATTGCAGTTCAATGCGTTCAATAAGGGCTAGGTTTTTAATAACTAGTTCTTGTAACATAGAATTTTATAGAGTTTGATTAGAATAGCTTGTCGCCCCAGTGAAGCTTGGCTCGTAAAAGCTCGAAGTGATCATGGTTTTTAGGATGAATTAAGGTTAAGTATTTTTCATTTCTGCTAACAAAAGTGTGATGGTGAGCCGAAATATCATAGGTAATCTGTCCGTCGCAAATAATCTGAGCCGTTTTCTTACAGCTTTCATGAGCCCTGAGTTCAATGACACTTTCACCACTGATTACATAGGGACGGGTGCTCATAGTATGCGGGTTAATTGAAACTAGTGAGATAGCATCCAGGCTTGGATCAAGAATTGGGCCTCCGGCGGATAGAGCATAAGCCGTTGAGCCGGTTGGTGTTGAGATGATCATGCCATCGGAGCGCTGGCTGTTTAGGAAACGACCATCAACAAAGGTTTCAAACTCTATCATCAGCGGCGAAGCGGTTTTGTGAATGACCACATCATTGAGTGCAAGTGACTCGAAAATCTGCTCGTCATATTGCATAATTTTCACATTTAGGAGGTTGCGTTTCTCCTTGCGGTAGACACCCGAGAGCACTTCGTCGATTATTACCAGCATGTCTTCAGGTGATATATCTGTTAAAAACCCGAGGCGTCCAAGGTTAATGCCCATCATAGGCACATTTTCATTGGCGATTGATCGTGCAACATCTAAAAAAGTACCGTCACCACCGACCATAATCGCCAAATCAATCTGTTTTTTTAGTTGTTCACGCTCTATTAAAGGTGCATTGTCATGTTCAGGGAAGTTTGCACAGGAGGCCTTGTCCAGATAGACTGTTCTCGATTTTGAAATTAGAAAGTCAACAAGGGTTTTGATGTTTTCCCAACACTGATCTCCTGAGTACTTTCCAAAAATGCCTATTCTGTCGAACATTACCTTTGCCTTGTCAGTTTTTCTAGTCTTAGACTTGATTAAGCATTAGAGCAATCTATAATCTAGCACAATAATTACAGCGCTTTATAGATTGGATTTGTGAATGCTTAATGACCGCTCACAACTATTATTTAAGAACCTGATGGGATTATACCTAAATGAAGGTAAACCGGTAGGCTCAACAACACTTGCTAAAATGCCGGGAGTCGGTTTGAGTTCGGCAACGGTTCGTAATGTTCTTGCCGATTTAGAGAAAATTGGCCTAATTCACGCTCCGCACACCTCTGCCGGACGGGTACCTACCGATGAAGGTTATCGGCTGTTCATTGATTCGATGTTGACCTATAAACCACTTTCAGAGCGGAGCTCACTTTCTATTCGCAATGAATTATCTTCAAGTTCAAATCAGGATGATCTTTTAGAAAGTGCATCTAAATTGCTGTCAGGCATTACTGGTATGACCAGCTTGATATTGATGCCGAAGAAAGAGCAAGAGATATTACGCCATATTGATTTTATTCAACTGGGTGCCAACCGAGTCTTGGTTGTGTTGGTGTTTAATGATCAAGATGTGCAGAACCGTATTATTGAGCTTGATAAAGCCTTCTCAGCAGATGATTTACAACAAACGGCTAATTTTTTAAACACTCAGTGTATTGGTAAAACGTTGGCAGAAGCCAAGCAAATTCTGATGGGGCGGATGGATATGATTCGCTCAACCACTAATGATTTTATGAGTTCAATTGTGACTGCGACAGACCATGTGCTGGAAGAACAAATTGAACAGAAGATGCCGTTTCTGGTTTCAGGGAAAACTAACCTTTTGAACTACCAAGAGCTGGCGAGCTCTGAAAAATTAAAAGCTCTGTTTACTGCTTTTGACGAGCATACAGATATGCTGAGTCTGCTTGATAAGAGTATGCAGGCCGATCATTTACAGGTTTTTGTTGGTAGCGAGTGTGGTAATGATATCTACCAGGGGTGTAGTGTGATTACTTCGCCTTATGAAGTTGAAGGTGAGGTGCTCGGTGTTTTAGGAGTGGTCGGGCCAAGTCGAATGAACTACGAAAAAGTGGTTCCAAAAGTAGATGTGACCGCCAAGATCCTCGGCTCTTTGTTGAAAAAAAGGTTAATAGCTAACGTCTAATAAAAAATACTCAGTCTAAAAAGATTTGTCAGCCTGAATTCAGATAATAAAC
>DBOI01000166.1 GCA_002299245.1 Hydrogenovibrio sp. UBA650 | reverse complement strand
AATGGTGTCTCGGCGATGGTGTCGATTATGGAAGGTTGTTCTAAATATTGTACCTTCTGTGTTGTGCCTTATACTCGTGGTGAAGAAGTGAGTCGTCCGTTTAATGATGTGATGGATGAAATTGCTACTTTGGCACAACAAGGTGTGCGAGAAGTTAATCTATTAGGTCAAAATGTAAACGCTTATCGTGGAGAGATGGAAGACGGAGAGGTTGCTGATTTAGCCGTGCTTATGCATGCTGTCAGAACCATCCCGGGCATTGACCGCATTCGTTATACGACGTCACACCCAAATGAGATGACGCAGAGTATTATTGACTGCTATGCAGAGATTCCTGAGTTAGTTTCACATCTGCACCTACCCATTCAGTCTGGATCAGATCGTGTGTTGGCAATGATGAAGCGTAATCACATGGCGTTGGAATATAAATCAACCATCCGCAAAATTCGTAAACTGCGTCCGAATTTAAGTCTGTCTGGTGATTTTATTGTTGGTTTTCCAGGTGAGACCTGTGATGACTTCAAACAGACTTTAGCGCTTGTAAAAGAGTTGAAATATGATCGCTCATTCAGCTTTATCTACAGTGAGCGTCCGGGTACTCCTGCGGCAGGCTTTCCTGATGATGAGCCTATGGAGAAGAAAAAACGCCGTTTATATGTGTTGCAGGAAGTGCTTAATGACCAGACTCAGGCAATTAGCGATTCAATGGTGGGAACAACTCAAAGTGTGTTGGTTGAGAGACTCTCTCGTAATTCTTTTACTGAGGTTGCGGGGCGTACAGAGAATAACCGAGTAGTAAATTTTGAAGGTTCTCCTGAATTAATTGGTCAATTTGTGGATGTTGAAATCACAGAGGCCTTTACCAACTCCTTAAAAGGTGTATTGATTGCCACGCCTGAAGCGGAACTCTACTCTGCCCCTCAATACTATGCGCTTTGATTTTCAAAGCAAACTTCTATGTCGTCATCAATTTATCATTTGATTTGTGTTTTTTTTTATTGTTAAATCAATATGTTGATTGATGGAACCAGCGGATTATGAACTCTTGCTTAGTTATTCTTGGGGCTAAAATTGCCAAAACTTGAAACAATTAAATTCTCCCTGTTTCCTCAGGATAATGAACGTTTACAGAATCTCAGTGGCTGGCACCATGAGCACATTGACCAGATTGAACTCAAGCTTGGGGTAGAGATCAACTCACGCGGTTTTGATTTTGCTGTAACAGGTTTGAGTGATCGTTTAGTTAAGGCCGAACAGTTAATTAGAGATTTATACGATACTGCGGCTGATGAGATTTTAAGTCCGCAGATAATACACTTGGCACTGCACGAGTTAGGACTGGATGAACCACAAGCGATCACGGCAGAGCAAGTATTAATTAAAACCCTGCGCAAGACGATTAAAACCCGAAACGTCAATCAAGCTGGTTATATTGATGCAATTCGAAATTATGATGTCAATTTTGGTATTGGGCCTGCCGGAACCGGAAAGACCTATTTGGCAGTTGCCTGTGCGGTAGAGGCCTTAGAGCATGAAAAGGTTCGTAGAATTATTTTGACTCGACCGGCTGTTGAAGCGGGTGAGAAGCTTGGCTTTTTACCAGGCGATCTGTCCCAAAAAGTTGACCCATACCTTCGACCCCTGTTTGATGCCCTATTTGAAATGATGGGTTTTGAGACGGTTGAGCGATTAATGGAAAAAAGTGTGATAGAAGTTGCCCCTTTGGCTTTTATGCGCGGACGTACATTGAATGACGCTTTCATTATTTTAGATGAAGCCCAGAATACAACCACTGAGCAAATGAAGATGTTTTTGACTCGAATTGGTTTTGGTTCCACTGCAGTCGTCACTGGTGACATCACCCAATGTGACCTGCCAAAACATCAAAAATCAGGTTTGCGTCATGTAATTGAAGTGTTAGAAGGTGTTGATAATATTGGCTTTACTTTCTATCAGGCTCAGGATGTGGTTCGCCACTCTTTGGTTCAGAAAATTGTACAGGCCTATGATCGATATGATCGTAAAAATCAGCCTGAGGATAAAATTCGCAAAAAAAGCTAGGGGGTTGCAATGGAAGCTTCGGAAGCGCTTAATATTGATCTTCAATGGGCAATACCTGAAGAGGCGATACCTTCGCTTGAGCAGTGCAGAAAATGGGTGCTGGCGACTATCCCGCAGCCGCGGTGTTTTCAACCCGCTGAGATGACTGTACGTATTGTTAGTCCTGATGAAAGTCAGGAATTGAATCGAGAGTACCGAGAAATAGATAAGCCGACCAATGTCTTGTCTTTTGAATTTGAACAACCTCCAGGCTTGGTAGATATTGGTGAAGAGCTACCATATTTAGGCGATTTGGTTATTTGTGCAGATGTGGTTAGAAAAGAGGCTGGAGAGCAAAATAAATCATTAGAGTCCCATTGGGCGCACATGATTGTACACGGTAGCTTGCATCTTCAGGGCTATGACCATATAGATGAAACAGAAGCTGAAGAGATGGAAGCTCTGGAAATCGAGATTTTAAATTCATTAGGGTATGATAATCCATACTCTGATAGTTAGGTTTTTAATAACAAAGGTAAAACAACAAATTATGAGTGACAGTACGAACGGCTCTTCGTGGATAGAGCGCCTGGGAAAAGTATTCTCAGACGAACCGGAGAGTCGAGAAGATTTAGTTTCCATTCTAAAAGAGTCACGGTCGGTTGGTTTGATAGATGCCGACGCCATGTTCATGATTCAAGGTGTTCTCGATGTTTCAGAAGCTCGAGTTCGGGACATTATGATTCCTCGTCCGCAAATCGAAGTCATTGATGCCAGCATTCCTCTGGATCAAATTCTTGAGACCATGCTAGAGAGTTCTCACTCGCGTTATCCGGTCATGCAGGACAACGAAATCGTCGGTATTCTCTTGGCAAAAGATGTGTTGCGCGCGGTTGTTAAGGGTGAGCTTAAAGCCAAAGAAGATTTGCAACGTATTTATCGTGAACCGGTCTTTATTCCTGAAAGTAAACGCTTGAATGTTTTATTGAGAGAGTTTAAGGCTAGCCGTAATCACTTGGCACTGGTTGTGGATGAATATGCAGAATTGGCAGGCCTGGTAACTATTGAGGATGTTCTTGAACAAATAGTTGGTGATATTGAAGACGAACATGATGTTGAAGAAACCAGTAATATTCAAAAACGTACTGGAACTGTATTTGCGGTTCAGGCGGTAACGCCGATTGAAGAATTTAATCAATTCTTTGATATCAATATCGAGACTGAAAACAGTGAAACCATTGGTGGATTTTTAGCCGTTCAGCTCGGTCATGTACCAGCAGTTGACGAGACTTTCGAGACTGAGCAGTTGATCTTTAAAGTTCTTAAGGCTAATGAACGTCGTGCCGAGTTGTTTGAAGTTAAAGTCATTGATATGGAAAAACAATCGATTACTGATGATAGTTTGGATTCAGAACTTAATCTTGGGCCAACTGATGCCGCTGTATAATCGTATGTTGAGGTTGGCTTGAAACAGGTAACCATTGCTTTTTGGCAATCACTTAAAGAGCTTTCTAAACCAACTCAACCTGCCTCAATTGCCCTTGCCTTAGGGGCGATTTCAGTTTTAGCATTTGCCCCTTTCTCTTTCTCTCCGGTGATTTTATTTACCATTGCGGGATTGTTTCTGCTTTGGCAGGATTCTGAAACAGCATTTGATTCTGTCAAGCTAGGGCTCTGGTTTGGCATGGGTATGTTTGGTGTTGGGGTTAGCTGGCTCTTCTCCAGCATGTACTTCTACTCCGGTGTCGCACTGCCATTCTCAATTCTGTTAACTTTCGGTTTTGTTCTATTTCTAGCCCTGTCTACTGCGCTTTCAGGTTGGATGGCGTTTTATTTTAAGAACCCTAACCGTATAGTCATCAATCTAGTTTTGCTTTTTCCGGCTGTCTGGGTGGTGGGAGAGCTATTTAGAGCGACCATTTTTGGTGGTTTTCCATTTCTGTTGAGTGGCGTATCTCATCTGCATACCTGGTTGGATGGCTATGCACCGATATTTGGTGTTTGGGGGGTGAGCTGGGCCATCGCCATTTCGGCAGGCCTGTTGGTTTGGTTGTTCCGTTCCAAAAACTGGTTGGCGGCAAGTATCACGCTTTGTTTACTTTGGTCTGTGGGAGGCCTGTTAAAAGATGTGGAGTGGGTCAAGCCCTTAGATAATCCTATTGATGTGGCCTTGATACAAGCAAATATCCCACAAGAGGAGAAGTGGCAACGCGAAGCGTTTTTTCCGACTTTGCAAAAGTATATTATTCATACCAAAAATAATATGGATGCTGATGTCATTGTCTGGCCGGAAACCGCAGTACCAGCCTATTATGATGTTGTTGAACGCGGAGCACTATTGCAATTCATCAAAGATGCTCAAATTCTGAATACAGATATTGTCATTGGTGTGATTGACGGCGATATTGGAGTGGACAACTATTACAATGCGCTGATTAATGTTCGCAACCCAGAGGATCGGTATTACAAACACCACCTGGTACCTTTTAGTGAATACTTTCCCTTTACGAGTGCATTTGAGTTTTTAACAGGCCTGTTTAATATCCCATTTGCTACTTTTTCCGCTGGTGATCCCAATCAAAAGCCGATGAAGCTGGGCGGGCATGATGTCAGTTTGAGCATCTGTTTTGAAATGGCTTTTGGCGAAGAACTCGCCACCCAGTTGCCGGAAGCAAAATACATGATCACAGTAAGTAATGATGCTTGGTTTGCCAATACTTTTCAGCCCGCTCAACAACTACAGGATGTGCAGATGAGGGCTCTTGAGTTGGGTCGAGAAGTAGCTCGTTCGACCAATACCGGCTACACCGCGATTATTGATATCAAAGGCAATATCAAATATGAAATTGCGCCTTATCAAGAAGGCGTTTTAAGAGGCAAAGTCCAGCCTTATGAAGGCCTGACGTTTTATGCTCAATGGAAAAGGCTACCGGTATTGTTTCTATTGTTTATGTTCTTTGGGTTCTTGTTAGCAAAACGTTACCTTCTTAAAGGTAGGCTCGCTGAATCGAATTAGCGAGGTTTTGAAAACACCGGGTGATCTTCATCCATTGCCGCAGCCAAACGCATTCTTAGAACCGTAATTTCGGTCGGGTCAGCCAAAGTCAAGGCTTTGTCGATTAAGATTTTTTCCAATAATGGAAGATCCATATCAATGAACTCTTCAATTCCTTGCTCTACTTCTGAAAGGTACTCTGCAGTTTGCATCAAATCAGCGTGTAGGTCATCCTGAACTTGCTTAAATTCCTTTGCTGTTAAGTCTGATAATGCATGGTCTGCCTGTTCAGCTTTTTCAATTGCTTTTCCTAGGTTTGTCCAGGTTTTATCTTCAGCTTTGATGACAAATTCCTTGGCGTGATTCAGCAGGGTTCTGTAAGCGGTCAACATTTTATTTTGACTCATTATTTTCTCCTCTTTCTAAAGCACATATCTACTATAATATTGAACTTATTTGTTTTGATTCGCAAGTTCAAATTTATCCAGATTTTAACCCTATATTTTTAAAAGAAAAACGAGATGCCTGAAGTCCAATACAACCCACAACAGCTTGAAGCCGAAATCCAGAAAAACTGGGACGATAACCAAACGTTTGTCGCCACTGAAGATGACAGTAAAGAGAAGTTCTACTGTCTCTCAATGTTTCCGTACCCAAGCGGTAAGCTGCACATGGGGCACGTCCGTAACTATACCATTGGTGATGTAATCTCTCGCTTCCAGCGTATGCAGGGTAAAAATGTCTTGCAGCCAATGGGTTGGGATGCGTTTGGTCTGCCTGCAGAAAATGCAGCGATGCAGCACCAGGTAGCGCCGGCTAAATGGACTTATGAAAACATCGACTATATGCGTAACCAGTTAAAATCGCTAGGCTTGGGTTATGACTGGTCTCGTGAAGTCGCGACCTGTCACCCTGAGTACTATCGCTGGGAACAGTGGTTATTTACTCAATTGATGGAAAAGGGCTTGGTTTACCGCAAAATGTCGGTGGTTAACTGGGACCCTATTGATCAGACGGTACTGGCGAACGAGCAAGTTATCGACGGAAAAGGTTGGCGTTCAGGTGCGCCGGTTGAGCGCAAAGAGATCGCGCAGTGGTTCTTGAGAATCACTGATTATGCTGAAGAGTTATTGCAGGATTTGGATAAGCTCGATGGCTGGCCTGACCAAGTTAAAACCATGCAGAAAAACTGGATTGGTAAATCGACAGGCCTGCAAATCTCTTTCCCAATTGAAGGAAAACAAGAAACTCTTGATGTCTATACCACACGTCCAGATACTTTGATGGGGGTAACTTATGTTGCAATCGCAGCCGATCACCCGCTTTGTAAAGAGGCAGCGATAAACAACCAGCCTTTAGAACAGTTTATTGAAGAGTGTTCGCATATCTCTACTGCGGAAGCCGATATGGAAACCATGGAGAAGAAAGGGGTTGATACCGGTATCCGAGTGGCTCACCCAATTACTGGTGAAGTGGTTCCTGTTTGGGCGGCGAATTTTGTGTTGATGGGTTACGGGACTGGTGCGGTTATGTCGGTTCCTGCTCATGATCAGCGTGACTATGAGTTTGCTAAGGCATATGGCCTGCCAATTAAAGCGGTAATCGCTCCGAGTGTCGATGAGCAAGCAGATATTTCTGAACAAGCCTTTACCGAAAAAGGAATTTTGGTTAACTCTGGTCAGTTTGATGGTTTGAAGTCTAAGCAAGCACTGCACGCAATGGCTAAAGTATTAGGTGAGAAAAACCTGGGTGAAAAGCAGACCAACTATCGTTTGCGCGACTGGGGTATCTCCCGTCAGCGCTATTGGGGTTGTCCGATTCCGGTGATCTACTGTGATGAGTGCGGTCCAGTTCCTGTGCCTGAAGATCAACTGCCGGTTCGACTACCGGAAGATGTGGTTCCAGATGGTTCTGGTTCGCCTCTAGTGAAAATGGATGAATTTGTAAACTGTACCTGTCCTAAATGTAATGGTCCAGCTAAGCGCGAAACCGATACTTTCGATACCTTCTTTGAATCATCCTGGTATCACGCTCGCTACACTTCAAAAGATAACTCTGGAGCGATGTTGGATGAGCGCGCTGATCACTGGTTGCCGGTAGATCAGTATATCGGTGGTATTGAGCACGCGATTCTTCACCTGTTGTACGCGCGTTTCTTCCACAAGTTGATGCGTGACGAAGGTTTGATCTCTTCGGATGAGCCGTTCAAGAACCTGCTAACTCAGGGAATGGTATTGGCTGGAAGCTGGTTTACGCAAGACGAAAGTGGTAAGCAGACTTGGTACTCACCGCTGGATGTTGAGCCGGTAACAGATGAGAAGGGCACGATTGTCAGTGGCAAGTTGAAGTCGGATGGTTCTGAAGTTCAGTACGGCGGTATTATTAAAATGTCGAAGTCGAAGAATAACGGGATTGATCCGCAGACGCTAATCGACCAGTACGGTGCGGATACCTTGCGCCTATACATTATGTTCGCCTCACCACCTGAGCAAACTTTGGAATGGTCTGATAAAGGGGTTGAGGGTGCTTCGCGTTTCCTAAACCGCGTTTGGCGACAGGTCTATTCGCATGTAGATGGGGGCTTGGTTGCCAAAGCAAGCGGCTCGGAAGGCTTGAGTAAAGATGCCAAGGCGTTGCGTTTGAAGCTGCATGAGACTCTTAAGAAGGTTACCGATGATATGGGGCGGCGTTTGCATTTTAATACTGCAATTGCTGCCTGTATGGAGTTGTTAAACGATATTTCTAAATTCAATGCCGATTCTGCTGAAGGTCGAGCAGTGATGCAGGAAGCATTGGAGTTGATTGTATTGATGTTGTCACCAATGACGCCGCATTTAGCGCAGAATCTGTGGAATACCTTGGGGCATGATGATTCTGTAGTGGATGTGAGTTGGCCGCAAGTCGATGAGTCTGCATTGGTTAAGTCTGAAATCGAATTGATGGTTCAGGTCAATGGTAAATTGCGCGGCAAAATTGAAGTCGCAGCAGATGCTGATAAAGACACCATTATCGCTGCGGCAAAAGCGGATGAGGCTGTACAAAAGTTTACAGCAGATAAAGAGATCGTTAAAGAGATTGTGGTGCCAGGCCGTTTGGTAAACCTAGTAGTAAAAGGGTAGTTGGTTAAATAGAATCTGTTAAAGGGGCTTTGCCATGAAATTAGTCAAATCAATCGGTTTTATTACTTTGTTCACTGTTTTGTTAACCCAGTTATCAGGCTGTGGTTATCAAGTAAAACAAGGTGGTGCTGTTGGTTTTAGCAGTGCCGTACTGACGATAGGGCCAGGCACTCAAAAGGGTGTAAAAGATAGCTTGATTAGACAGTTGAAAGCCGCAGATATTGATCTGCAAAGTAGCAATCCCAAAGTAGAGATTATTTTGGGAGTCACGGATTATTCAGTTTCCAAAATCAGTTCCATTAGTCCTGGAAAAATTACTACTGAGTTTTTAAAAATGTCACAGCGATTTAAAGTGATGGATGCAGTCACAGGAAAAGAGCTCTCAAAAGGAAAAGAGACGGTTAGCAGAGACCGTAAAGTTGATCATCGAAAAATGACGGCTGGACAAAATGAACTTCATGCACTTCAGCATGCGATGCGACAGCAGCTTGGTAAACAGGTGTTTAACTCGATCCAGCGCAACGTAAATACGGGTCAGTAGTTTTCATCGAATGATTCTCGCCAGCGCATTTCTTAACCAACTCAATACCGACAGTTTTGCGATCAAACCTGTTTACCTGCTCTATGGTGAAGAACCGTTGTTTCTGAGAGACTGTTTGGATGGTCTGAGAAATCGACTTCAATCTCAGGGCTTTTTGAGTGGTGATGTATATGAAGTTGATGCCAGTTTTGATTGGCAAGGCTTGCAGATGGAAACTCAAGCAGGCTCCTTGTTTGCTGACCAACGTATGCTTCTGGTGAATATGCCAAAGGGCTCGCCGGGCAGAGAAGGGGGCAAGTTTATTCAGGAGTGGTGTGATTTATCGAAGAATTTGCCGCCTGAGATCGTAATTGTGATCATGTGTGAAAAACTTGATTCCAGGCAGATAAAAGCTAAGTGGGTCACTGCCATTGAATCAGCCGGCTTGGTGGTTCAGGCTAAACCGGTGCCGATAAATGCTCTACCAGGTTGGTGTGGGCAGCAGGCACAGATTTATGGTTTGACCCTGGAGCCAGAAGCTGCGGCACTGTTGGCAGAAAGAGTCGAAGGCAATCTTTTAGCTGCGGATCAAGAGTTGATTAAGCTGTCTTTGAATTTGCCAGCTGGTAGCAATGTGACCGCTCAACATATTCAAGAACAGGTGGTAGATCAGGCTCATTATCAATTGTTTGCCCTGGCCACTTCTATGCTCAATGGCAGAGTCAGCTACAGTGTGCAGATGTTGAACCGTTTGCATCAGGAAGGCATTGAAGCGCCAGTAGTTTTGTGGCTGCTTTCAAAAGAGATTCGTCAGTTGATTGAACTGGCACAACTGACACAACAGGTTTCGCTTAATCAAGCTTTTAAGCAGTGCCGAATCTGGCAGTCGCGACAGGGTGAATATTCGCAGGCCATGCAACGCCATGCTCTGCAGGATTGGCAGGCCATGCTTAAACAGGCCTTGCAAATTGATATGATGATTAAAGGCATTCAACCAACTTTAAACGATCAGGAAGTCTGGTTTGCGTTATCTGACCTAGTAAGTAAGATAGCTCGTTAAGAATAAATAGAGATTTGAATGATGAATGTACAAGAATATATGACGAATTTGGGGCAAGAGGCTAGAAAGGCTTCTCGTGCACTGGTTCGCGCCACAACGGAACAAAAAAACAGTGCGCTCTTAGCTATGGCTGAAGAGATCCTTGGATCTGCAGAACAGCTTAAGGAAGAGAATGCAAAAGATTTAGTAAATGGCGAAGCTAATGGTTTGGATGCCGCTATGCTGGATCGCTTAAAGCTTAGTGATGCCGTGATTGAGGGTATGGCTGAAGGCTTACGTCAAATAGCAGGCCTGCAAGATCCTATTGGTGAGATCTCTGATATGAGCTATCGCCCATCAGGTATTCAAGTTGGCAAAATGCGGGTGCCTCTTGGAGTAGTTGGAATTATCTATGAGTCGCGTCCTAATGTGACCATTGATGCAGCGGCCTTGTGTTTGAAGTCTGGAAATGCCGCTATTTTGCGTGGTGGTTCTGAGGCTGCGCACTCTAATCAGGCTCTGGCAAGATGTATTCGTACAGGTTTAGAAAAAGCAGGCCTGCCTATTACAGCTGTGCAAGTAGTTGAGACGACTGATAGAGAAGCAGTTGGGCAGTTAATTGCCATGCCTGATTATGTCGATGTGATTATTCCTCGTGGTGGTAAGGGTTTGATTGAACGTATCAGCCAAGGTGCTCGCGTGCCTGTTATTAAACATCTTGATGGAATCTGTCATGTTTACATTGATTCAGATACCTGTGCTGATAAAGCCGTTGAGGTGGCCTTTAATGCTAAGACACACCGTTACGGTGTTTGTAATGCGATGGAAACCCTTCTGGTTGCAGAGTCTCGAGCGGCAGAAATACTTCCTAAACTGGCTGCAAAATATCAGGATAAAGGTGTTGAACTGCGCGGCTGCGAAAAGACCCGTGCCATTATTGAGGCTAAACCTGCAACCGATGAAGACTGGGCAACCGAGTATTTAGCACCGGTGCTTTCTATTCGTGTGGTGGATGATGTCGATGCAGCGATGGATCATATTGCGGAATACAGTTCGGGTCATACTGAATCGATTATTACTGAGAACTTTTCTACTTCACGCCGCTTCTTAGCAGAAGTTGATTCAAGTTCGGTTATGGTTAATGCTTCTACTCGTTTTGCCGATGGTTTTGAATATGGGCTGGGTGCTGAGATTGGTATTAGTACCGATAAATTCCATGCTAGAGGCCCTGTTGGATTGGAAGGCCTGACTTCTCAGAAGTACATTGTTCTTGGTGATGGGACTATTCGAAAGTGAAGTTGATTGGCATTAACGGTGGAACATTTGATCCGATTCACAATGGACACCTAAGGCCTGCGCTCGAGGCCATGCAACAACTCAACCTCACTGAAGTTCAGTTTATTCCCTGCAAAGCGCCAGTTCATAAGGACGCTGCAAACGCCTCGAGTCAGCAGCGTATCGATATGGTTGGACTGGCGATTCAATCTCAGCCTAAGTTTGTTCTTAATACGCTGGAAATTGATAAAGATGGGCCTTCATTCACGGTTGAGACACTGGAAATTTTAAAACAGAAGTATCCAGATGATGCTCTGGTTCTGATGATGGGTACGGATAACTTTGTCAAATTCCACACTTGGCACCGTTGGCAGGATATTATCAAATTAGCCAATATCGCCATTTTACACCGGCCTGGAGAATCAGTTCCGCTTGACTGTACGTCCGGTACCATTTATCAATCTCACAAAGTCACAGAATTTACTCAACCAGCAGGGCAGATGTTAGATATAGAAGTCACCCAGTTGGATATAAGTTCGACTCGAATCAGAAATTTATTGGAGCAGGGCAAAAGCGTGGAATATTTGATTCGCCCTTGTGTATTAGAATATATTAACAACCATAAGCTTTACCAAAAGAGGGAAGAAAACGTTTAATGAGTATGGATTTACAACAGATGGAGAGTCTAATTGTTTCAACATTAGATGACTCCAAAGCCCGTGATATTCAGGTTATCGATGTCACTGGTATTAGTAGCTTTGCTGATTTAATGGTGGTTGCTACCGGAACTTCTACCACTCACGTTAGAGCACTGGGATCGCACCTTGAACAGGCCTTCAAAGAAGCAGGTGAACCACCACTTGGTGTTGAAGGCGGGCCTCAGCCTGATTGGGTTCTAGTTGATTTAGGTAACGCAATTGTTCATATTATGACCGAAGGTGCCCGTGCTCACTACGCGATTGAAAAACTTTGGGATATTAAAGAGCAGCCAGCTGAAAAGGCCACTAATTAAAGTTTTTCTTTTCTTGTATGATTATTCACTTCATTACCGTTGGGCAGAAAATGCCCAAGTGGGTTCAAGAAGGTTATGCGGAATACGCTAAACGCCTGCCAAAAAACTGTTCGCTGAATCTGGTTGAGTTGCCAATGGCGCAACGTGGTAAAACCGGTTCCGTTGATAAATACAAAACAGAAGAAGCCAAACGAATTTTGGCTGCAGTGCCCAAAGGTGCACGACTGATTGTGTTGGATGAACACGGTCAACAGGTTACAACCAAGCAGTTGGCGGATAAGCTAGAAGATTGGCTTGGCGGGGGGCAGGATGTGGCTCTAATAGTCGGTGGTCCGGACGGGTTAGATCAAAGTCTAATTCAACAGGCCCAGTGGAAATGGGGCCTGTCAAAACTAACTATGCCACATCCGATGGTGCGGATTTTGGTTGCAGAGCAAATATATAGGGCTTACTCGGTAATAAACAACCATCCATACCATCGCGAATAACCAGAGCGGTCTTTTTGCTCAATCTTTGCGTTAAGTTTTAGCTCGTGTACTAACTTGTACACGTCGCCAAAACTTGCCTTATAATAAATGTTAGAGCAACACAAAACATGGTGCCAGATCAAAAAAAGGTTGCGTCAGGTACGAAAAGCGGACATAATGACCTCAAAATATCCCTGATATCCTGAGGAAGAAAATTTATGTATCAAGCTCACCCGCTGGAGTTACTAAGAACTGCCCGGACTCGCTATACACAGAAGCAACTTGCTGAAATTCTTGAAGTTGATGTAAGAACTGTTCGTCGCTGGGAAGTACGGGAGACCGATCCCCCGACATACCTTTCTGATGCTATCAGACAAAGAATACTCCCTCTGGTTGAAGATACCGGAGGAGAGAACGGATTACGGTTCATTGATCTGTTCGCGGGAATTGGTGGCATAAGAATGGGGTTTGAGGCACACGGAGGAAAATGCGTATTCACCAGCGAATGGAACAAATTTGCCCAGAAAACCTATCTGGCTAATTTCCCCCAGACTTCGGAACATATGTTTGCTGGTGACATAACCGAAGTTGACGAAAAAGACATTCCAGATCACGAAGTTTTGTTGGCCGGTTTTCCTTGCCAGCCATTCAGTATCGCTGGTGTTTCCAAAAAAAATGCTTTGGGACGGCCTCATGGGTTTGAATGCACAACCCAAGGGACACTCTTTTTTGATGTAGCAAGAATCATTGCAGAGAAACAGCCAAAGGCATTTTTACTGGAAAATGTAAAAAATTTACTGTCCCACGACAAGGGCAATACATTCAAAGTAATCATCCAGACTCTTCGTGATGAGCTTGGGTATGAAGTACATTATAAGGTCATAGATGGGCAGCATTTCGTTCCCCAGCATAGGGAGCGTATTCTGATTGTCGGTTTCAAGGGGAAAACAGCTTTTTCGTGGGATGCCTTGCAACTACCTGAAAAGGGAGGCGTGAAACTGTCCTCTATCCTTCACCCGCAAGATGGCAGCGAGAAGCCGGAGGAACCTTACACCACTGGAGAAAAAGCAAAGGTCAACAGCAAATACACGCTGACCCCGAAGTTATGGGCTTACCTGAAAGCTTATGCAGAGAAGCACAGAAAAGCAGGTAACGGTTTTGGATTTGGTCTTGTTGATGGCAGCGATATAGCCAGAACCCTGTCTGCCCGTTATTACAAGGATGGGTCAGAAATTCTTGTGTCACAGGGAAAACGAAAACGTCCCAGAAGACTGACTCCGCGGGAATGCGCCAGACTAATGGGCTTTCCCGATGATTTTATTATTCCAGTCAGTGACACCCAGGCATACAGGCAGTTTGGAAACAGCGTTATCATGCCTGTGATGAAAGAAGTAGCTCGTATAATGATGCCATATGTGAAGATGTTGCATGAACAGGAGCAAGGAAAGATCAGACAGGAATCACTCAGGTTATGACTGATGTTGTCGATCCTGACACACGCAGTCGCATGATGTCAGGTATTCGTGGAAAAAATACAAAACCAGAACTGGTTCTACGAAAAGAACTCCACAAGTCAGGTTATCGTTTCAGGCTTCATGACAAAAATCTTCCAGGGAAGCCTGATATCGTTTTGAGAAAATATAATGCAGTCATTTTTATTAACGGATGTTTCTGGCACAGGCATGAATGTCATTTGTTCAAGTGGCCTAAAACCAGACCAGAATTTTGGAGAGAAAAAATTAACAAAAATCATGAAAATGATAAGCAAGCATTGAAAAATCTCGCTACACAGGGCTGGCGTGTATGTGTGGTTTGGGAATGTGCGTTAAAAGGCAAGTCAAAGGATTTGCCAAGTGTGATAAATAAAATTACCAAGTGGTTACCTGGCAAAACGAAATTTTTGGAGATTGCCGGGTGAAAAAAGGTTATTTGTCACAATATTTTGAGGGTGTGGCAGTAAAGGAATTAAGTGCTGTTGAAGCTGATGTGCTAACTTCAAATCAGCATGAGTTTAATGGTGTCGAAGGCCTTAGAAAGATCCTTGGCGAACCCGAAGGAAAGGTTCGATATCCGGCTACATTCTTGTACTTGACAGATCATGATGATGAGCCGGTTATCGAGGATGGATTTCTTACCTGGTATGACGCAAGACAAAAAGCCAGAATAGAAAGGGGTGTCATGCGTTATGAATATCGTCTTTATTTCCCGACAAACCTGGTGTCGCAGTGTGCCAATGCCGGTGATGTTCTGGTTATTGCAAAACGCCCGGATAATACATTACTGGCAATAGTT
>DBOI01000160.1 GCA_002299245.1 Hydrogenovibrio sp. UBA650 | reverse complement strand
CCCACTCGATCAGGGGAAGAGCTATTTTAGTAAGGTTATGTGCAGACATTAGATATGCGTTATATACGTAGGTAAACAGCGTTGTTGCATTTTTTAGTAGTTGATTAGAGTTTAAATGGAGAGTGATTCAAACAGTCTTGTTTATAGTTTTGGATAATGGCTTCTTCTTCAAGAATAAACCTGTCCAGGTTATCGCCGAACGGGTTAACAGGTAACCAGTGAAAAGATTCAATTAAGGTCGGGCTAAAGCCACGCGCAATTTTGTGTTCTCCTCCCGCTCCGGGCTCAAAAGTTTGTAAACCATTCTTGATAGCGTATTCGATGCCTTGATAGAAACAGGTTTCGAAATGCAGATTTTTAATCTCTTGTCTACATCCCCAGTGACGTCCATAAAGGTGACTATCAGATTTGAACATTAAAGCGCCAGCAATAGTTTTACCTTCTAGATCCGCTAACACCAAAACAATGCTGTCTGCCATCTTATAGCCAATATCAATAAAGAAATCGTAATTAAGAGTTGGCGTGCTCCATTTATCGATAAAGGTTTTTTGATAAAAATAGTCAAAATCTCGCCAATCCTGTTCAGTTGCCTGATGTCCGTCTAAGACTCGAAAACAGATACCCGATTCAACAATCGAGTTTCGTTCACGATTTATATTTTTACGCTTCTTTGACTTGAGATTATTCAGAAAATCATCAAAGTGCTGGTAGTTGTGATTTTGCCAATGAAATTGACAATCAAGTCGATGATAGAGCTGATTGTCAGTATGTTGTTGTGCTTTTAACCAGGCCTGTTGTTCTTGATTGGCAAACAGGACATGAGCACCGCTATATTTTTTTTGTTCGCAAAGAGAGCAATAAGTTGCAAATAGTTCGGCTTGTAGCTGGTTGTCATTTCGGTATTCTGGATGAATTAACAGTCTTTGTCCCATTACTGGTGTATAGGGTGAGGAACATACGAGTTTTGGGTAGTAGGGCAAGCCAATTTGATTCCAGGCTCGTTCCCAAGCTTGGTCAAATACAAATTCTCCATAGTTGTTATGTTTTTCATATGCTGGTAATGCGGCAACTAAACGACCGGCATCAAACAGGGCAATGTGTGTTGGTATCCAACCATATTTAGCACCAACACAGTTATGCTTTTCTAAGGCCTCTAGAAAGGCGTGCTTTACAAATGGGTAGTTGTCATCAACCATCTGATCCCACTGCTCAGTTTGTAGATCGGCAATATTATTGACTATTTTATGTTGGAAATGTTGCATGCATGAATCTTAGCATTAAAACCGACCGTTCTTATAGTCTGCAAAAGCTTGTTTGATTTCATCATCACTATTCATGACAAAAGGACCGCCACGAGCAATAGGTTCATTTATCGGTGAAGCCGAAAGCAATAGAAACTGTGAACCTTCTTGCAGTGACCTGATAGCAATATGATCTCCTTCGGAAAGCACTCCTAACTGATTTTGCTCAAGCTTACTGGTTTTTTTGGCAGAATCTACCTCAATAGTTCCCTCAATAACATAAACAAAACTGTGATTCTGTTCTGGGATTGGCTCGATAAAAGTTTGGTTTTTATCTAAAGAAATATCCAGCATTAAGGGTTTAATATAGTTATTGACTACTGGTCCTATGGTGCCTAATGAGGTTTTTCCGGTAATGACTTTTATTTCTGAACCCTGTCTATTTTCGATTGGAATTCTATCTACACCGAACTCTTGATAGCCCGGCATTACCATTTTTGCAGCTTTTGGCAGGTTTACCCAAAGCTGAAAGCCTTTTAACAGGCCATCAGTCTGTTCCGGCATTTCCGAATGAATAATGCCTTTACCAGCTGTCATCCACTGTACGCCACCAGCCTCAATAACACCTTCATTGTTTTGGTTGTCTTTATGTCGCATTTTGCCTGCCAGCATGTAGGTAACGGTTTCAAAACCACGGTGTGGATGGGCTGGAAACCCTTCAATATATTCAGAAGGGTTGTCAGACTGAAACAGGTCGAGCATTAAAAATGGATCCAGGTCTTTAAGATCTGCGGTTCCAATAATTCTTGTCAATTGAACTCCTGCGCCATCGGTAGCAGCATTTCCGCGAGTAACCAAACTGACATGTCTATAGTCTATATTGTTCATTTTTTCTCCTTATCGAGCTTAAAGTTAAGAATAACGATTGAGCTTTTGTGAATAAATATGAATAATTAAAATTTAATATTCTAAAATTTAGAACAAAATGCCATTAGACAGGACAGATGATTATGGGACAGTTAGAGAATGTTCAAGTTTTTATACGTGTAGTTGAGGCGGGCGGCATTAGCCGAGCTGCCGAACAGTTAGATGTTGCAAAATCGGCTGTGAGCAGAAGGTTATCTGAGCTAGAAAACCGTTTACAAACTAAACTGATCCAAAGAACAACCAGGCGTTTTCATTTAACAGAGGAAGGCAAAAAGTATTATGAAAAAGCGACTTCTGTCGTTGCAGCATTTGATGAACTGGATGGTTGTCTTCTCGACCTGCCAGATAAATTAACAGGCCGCCTGTCAGTATCAATACCGTTATCATTCGGGATTCGTCATATGTATAAGGCGATTGATGGTTTTAGAGCTGTTTATCCAGAGATTCAATTGAATGTAGACCTTTCCGATCGTGAGGTGAATATGATTGAAGAGGGGATTGATGTTGCATTTAGAATTGGCGACTTGAATGACTCTTCTATTCAAGCGAGAAAAATCATTCCAATGCGAGTCTTCATGGCGGCTGCCCCCAAGTATTTAAAGCAGTTTAGTGAAAACCCTTCAATTGCAGAAGTTAATAAAATGACATTTTTACGTTACAGCGCAAAACCTTCAAACTTGATTCGTCT
>DBOI01000061.1:37524-39177 GCA_002299245.1 Hydrogenovibrio sp. UBA650 | reverse complement strand
ACTTGTTTTTGTTGAGGTTTTTAAGAAAAAGCGATATTAAAAAAGTGAGTAAGCAAAAACAGGTTTTGCTAGTTGAGGCGAAGGTAAATATTGCCGATCACTTAAATAGAGGTTGTACCGGCGTTTATAGAATGAATATCTTGGCTTAATTGCTCTTGGTCTTATATGTAAGTAGCGAAACCCCGCCAATTACGCAGAGCATCCCAACCGCATGCCAAATTGTGAAGGGTTCATGCAAAATCCAGATGGCGAGACCCATAGTCATAATTGGGCCGAGACTACCAATAATACCGGTTTGTGCCGGGCCAATTTTGTGGATTGCCTCGCTGATCATAAAGCTGGGAATCACTGTGCTGAATACGGCTAGTAAAAAAAGCCAGAGCCATGCCATATTGGTCACAACCAAGTCACTAAAGTCTTGAAAAATGGCAAAGTGAATCAATACAAATACACTAGAAATACTCATGGCCAAGCCGGTAAACCAAAGGCTGCCAATTTCTTTGATCTCTTTTTTTCCAAACAGGACGTAGAAAGAAAATGACAGCGCAGCCATGGCGACTAAGAAGGTTCCGAGTGCTACGTTTTCACCGCTAAAACTCAACTCCTGGTAGAACACAATCCACAGTCCTGCATAGGTCACAACCAGTGAAATAATAATCTTGCGTGTCAGCGGGGTTTTGAAGAACAGTGCACCTAGTATTGCCACCATTATTGGGTAGGTAAACAGAGTGAGCCGTTCAAGTTGAGCGGTAATCATCTCAAGGCCTTTTAAATCAAACCAGGAAGACAGGTAGTAACCTATAAAGCCAAGAAAAGTAATTTTCAGCCATTTGCTGTTTAAATTTTCTGGGGCTTCTCTAGTTTTGAAAAGATAGGCGAGAATAAGCAAATATATCGGTAGAGCAATTGCCATCCGTAACATCAACACACTATCGGTATCCAAACCTTCTGCATAGCTCAATTTTATGAAAATTGATTTGAGGGAAAATAATCCAGTGCCGATCATGGCAAGCAAAAAACCGATGTTAGAAGGGCTTAATTGGATAAGACGCCTATTCATAACTTGCGGCCTATGTACCATGCATAGCGTTGTTTGCTGGTATCTGCCTGAGTAGCGTTCTCACTTTTCAACCAACCTTCGCCATAGACTAGAGTCTGTAATTTTGGCCAGGCTAAATTGAATTCACCGCTGTTTACATAGTAGTCGGCATTTTTTGGCGCATTTTCCTGAGGTGGAGAGAGAAATGTCTGATAAATTAACAGGCCTCCCGGCTTTAAGGCGTCGATAAGGCCTGTAAAAATGCTTCTATCTAAATATCTGCTAACAACAATCACGTTGTATTGTTGGTAAGGCATTAACATCTGATCGAGATCGGTTATTAACGGAGTAATGGGGAGGTGATTAATACTCGCCCAGTTATTCAAGACGGTCAGAGCATTATCAGAAATATCCCAGGCATCGACTTTTAATCCGCATTGAGCTAAAAAGCGTGCATTACCGCCTAGACCACAAGCTACTTCCAAAGCACGTCCATTAAATGGCAAAAGTTTACTGTGCTCTTTTAAAGCAAAACATGGATTAGCGGGTGTATTGAGTGTTGCAGACTGGTATTTTGAGTCCCACTTTTGTTGAGTTGTCTGGCTCATCTATTT
>DBOI01000061.1:5119-37191 GCA_002299245.1 Hydrogenovibrio sp. UBA650 | reverse complement strand
TTTCGCCAGAATGCCGCTGTAAATAATACAAGCAAAGTAAATATTTCCAAACGACCTAGCAGCATTGCAAAGGTTAAAACCCATTTAACTGGATCACTCATGGATTGGTAGTTTGATGCAACTTCACCAAGACCCGGGCCTAGATTATTCATGGTTGCTGCCATGGCAGAAAATGCGGTGACCTGATCGACACCTAAGGCCATAATGATTAACATCAGGCCTGCAAAAGTAAAAACGTAGACTGAAAAGAATCCCCAGACGGCAGTCATAACTTTGTCTGGTATGGTTTTTCCACTTAGTTTAAGGGGGTTGATTGCACTAGGATGCAGTAGGCCAGAAATTTCTCGAATACCTTGTTTGAATAGCAGCAGGAATCGAATAACTTTCATGCCTCCGGCTGTTGAACCGGCGCTGCCGCCAATAAAACTCATAAAGATGAGCATGATTGGCAAAAAGCCAGGCCACATAGAGAAGTCTGCATTGGCATAGCCTGTGGTTGTTGCCAGCGACACCGTTTGGAACAGCCCATATCTCAAAGCCTCTTCCCAGGTTGGATAAACATTCTGAAAGTAGAGGTAAGCGGTAGCCATTACAGCAGCAATAATCAGAATTCCAGCATAAGTCTTGAATTCAGGATCGTAGAAATAAGCGTAGCCATTCATGCTGCGAAATGCTGTAAAGTGAAGGGCAAAGTTAATTCCCGCCAAGAACATAAAAATAATGGCGATGATTTCAATATTGATATTGTCAAAGTGGCCAATACTGGCATCATGGGTCGAGAAACCTCCGATTGCGACAGTAGAAAAACTGTGGCCAAAGGCATCGAACCAACTCATTCCAGCCATCCAATAGCTGACAGCGCAAATAATGGTTAAACCCAAATAGATATACCAAAGGGCCTTTGCGGTTTCTGAAATTCGCGGAGCAATTTTGGAATCTTTAATTGGCCCAGGTGTTTCAGCTCGGTACAGCTGCATACCACCAACGCCGAGCATCGGTAAGATAGCGACCGCTAAAACGATAATTCCCATGCCTCCCATCCATTGGAGTTGTTGGCGATACCAGAGAATGGAGTGTGGCAAGTTATCCAAGCCGACAATGACGGTAGCGCCGGTTGTTGTTAGCCCTGAAAATGATTCAAAGATTGCATCGGTGACAGTCAGCTGTACATCTTTGGCGAGAACGAAAGGAATGGCTCCCGCTAAGCCAAGCAGCGTCCAGAACATGACGACGATTACAAAGCCATCACGAATTTTTAAATCTTGAGAGTGGTTCCGTACTGGATACCAAATTAACAGGCCTGTTAAAAGCACGCCAATCATGGCCGCAGAAAATGAGTAAAGTCCTCCGTCCTGATAGATTGCCGCAACGACTATGGGTGGTAACAGACTAATGCTGTATACCATCAACAAAAGACCAAAAACCTTGAGGATTATTTTTGAGTGCATAATTTAACTGTTATCTGTATTCTTCTTAACCAAACCAGCTGCTTTTCTGCTCAGGCGAAAACAGGCTGGCTATTTCTGAAGCATTTTCTGAATTACTTAAGAAAAGAATCGCGTGGTCTTCGGCCTCAATCTCTAATTCGCGGTGAGCAATAATCACTTTGTCATTACGAATAATACAGCCCACGGTAATGTCACTCGGCCAATTAATGTCGCCGATTTTTTTCCCAACGACCTCTGAAGTATTTTCACTGCCGTGAGCAATTACTTCCATAGCTTCGGCGGCTCCACGACGCAGAGTAGCGACCTTTACAGTATCGCCTTTACGAGTGTAGCTCAACAGGTGACTTGTAGTAATGCTATCAGCGGAAAGCGCTATATCGATGCTGTTACGCTGAATTAATTCTACGTAAGACTGGTTGTTTACTAATGAAATAACTCGACGAACACCAAGCTTTTTTGCCATCATCCCGGACATAATATTAGCTTCATCGTTATTGGTAACTGCCAGATATAGATCGGTTTCATCAATGTTTTCTTCAAGAAGTAGATCTCTATCAGAAACGTCACCATGGATTATTACAGTATGGTCTAACTGTTCAGCAGCTTCTCTGGCTTGTTGCATATTTCGATCAATCATTTTTACTTGATGATCATTTTCCAGGGCCTGAGCCAGATTAAACCCAATGTGACCGCCTCCGCCAATCATAATTCGTCTTGAGGGGCCAAATTTTGAACGGCGCAATTCACTAACAATGGTTGGAATATGCTTGGCTTCGGCGAGAAAGAATACTTCATCACCGGCTTTAATAATGGTATCGCCGGTTGGCATAACCACTTCATCTCTACGATAAACAGCGACAATTCGAGTTTTAATATCTTTTGGTAGATCATCTTTTAGGGTTCGAATCGCCTTGCCAACGAGCTTGCCGTCTTTGTAGGCTCGCATCGCGATTAGACGAACTTTTCCTTCAGCAAAGTCAATAACCTGAAGTGATCCGGGGTATTCAATCAATTGTAAAATATAGTCGGTTACCAGTGTTTCAGGGCTGATTAAAACATCAATTGGAATGGCGTAAGTATTTTGATCTCGATCAAACAGCTCTGGATGATCCAGGTATGATTGACTTCTAACCCTGGCGATTTTTTTGCCAGTTTTAAACATGCTATGTGCTAAATGACAGGCCAGTATATTGGTCTCATCGTTTTGGGTAGCAGCAATTAGCATATCGGCATCTTCCATACCGGCCTGAATCAATACATCAGGGTGAGATGCATGCCCGGCAATGGTCCTGATATCGAGTCGATCCTGCAGCCTTTGAAGATGTAATCGATTAATATCGACTACGGTGACATCGTTATTTTCCTGGGCTAATAGTTCTGCGAGTGAGCTTCCTACTTGACCCGCACCTAAAATTACAATATTCATACTGGTTTGTTCTCGTTTTTCCGAATCCTCTAGAGAGGGTTTTTCGGATCGATACCTAGGTTTTTTAGTTTCCGGTAGAGATTTGTTCTATCAACGCCGGATCGTTTAGCTGTTTCACTAACATTGCCGCTGGTTTCTCTAAGCAACTGGCTTAAGTAACTGGCTTCAAAACGTTCTTTGGCTTCTTTTAAAGAGGTGTGCGTATCAATAAAAGATCTACCATCACTATTGCTTTGGCTATTTTGTAAGGCCTCTCGGATTTCATCATCACTGACTTCATCTTTACCGAGTATTAGTAATTTTTGAATCAGATTCTTTAGCTCTTTTAAATTTCCAGGCCAGATATGCTGGCGCAGAATGTTTTGAGCTGAAACGCTAAAATGCCGATAATCCAGGCCTTCATGGGTTACAAAATGGTCAACGAAGAATTCGACAAGCTCAGGTATGTCCTCTGTGTGCTGACGTAGTGCCGGTACATGAATCTGCATAACTTTAAGGCGTTGGAACAGATCCTCTCTGAAGGTTCCTCGGTCTACAGCACCATCAAGATCCGATTTTGTGAGGGCAATCACTCGAATATCAATACAGATTGAGTCTGAAGATTCATCTAATTGGTAACACTGCTTTAATACGATATTCGCTAACTGTGTCTGGGCTTCAACGGATAACTGCTCGATATTAGAAATGATTAAGGTTCCTTGGTGAACTTCTCTCAAGGCTTTTTTGAGGTCTTCTTGATTGCCTTGTTGGCAAAGAGTGTTGAAATCAAGCGCATAGTATTCACTAATTGGGAAATCACTGCGCTGGCTGGTTTTATGAATGGCGTGCGCAAAATAATGTTTGCCTGTTCCGGCTTCACCAGTGACTAGAATTGGCATAGTGAATCGTGCCAGTCGATCGAGTGTTTCACGCAGTGTTACGACAGATTTACTTTTGCCTACCGGTAAAAACTGCTCTGGTAGTTTCTGTTTTAGTTGGCGGTTTTCTTGATTGAGTTGGTTGTGTTCAATGGCTCGTTCAGCAGTCACAATGAGTTTAGCAAGAGATAAGGGTTTTTCAAGAAAGTCGTAGGCTCCGAGTTTGGTTGCTTCAATGGCGGTTTCGATAGTGCCATGGCCGGACATCATTACTACTTTGGTATGTTCGAGGAGATCCTCTTCCTGCAGCTGCTTTAGCAAAGTAATACCGTCAATGTCTGGCATCCATACATCTAAAAAAATGACGTCTGGAAGTTCAGCTTTCCAGGCATTTTGAGCTTGAACACCATTGCCTGCAGTTGAAACTTGATAACCTTCCTCGACAAAAATTTCTTCCATTAAATTGCGGATGTCTTTCTCATCATCAACAATCAGTAATTTGCCAGGTTTCATTCTGTCTCACTTTCTGTAGTTGGTATTTTAATTATAAAGCAGGTGCCGTCTTCAGGTGAAGATTCTAAGTTAATTTGACCCTTGTGTTCTTCTACTATTTTTCGGACTATGGCAAGGCCTAATCCGGTTCCTTTCGGTTTGTCAGTGGCGTAAGGTTCAAAGATCCAGTTTTGGGCATCAATTGGTATTCCGGGACCATTATCGCAAACAGTCAAGGTCAACCAGCCATCTTCGTTGCATGCGGTTTTGATGTGGATTTTTGAATCAGGATTCCCCTCTAAAGCCTCGATAGCGTTTTTGATTAAGTTGTGCAGTAGTTGTCTAAGCCTAGAAGTATCAGCCATCACTTTCATGCAGGAATCATCGAGCTCTGCACTGACTTGCCAGTTTGCAGTGGGATCCTGGTACATTTCGGCAATATTAGAGATTAGAGAATTTAATTGGGTTGGTTTTAATTCTACTTCTGGTGCATTTGCATAATCACTAAAAGCCTGTACCAGCTTTTGCATGGTAACAACTTGCTCAATAATGGTTGTAGTCATTCTTTCAAGCAGAGCCTGCTCACTGCCAGCCAGCTTGGAGTGAAGTTTGAAATGCAGACGTTCCGCAGACAGCTGGATTGGTGTCAGCGGGTTTTTTATTTCGTGGGCCAGGCGGCGTGCAACATCGCTCCAAGCGGCATTAAGCTGAGCCTGAACCAGTTCGGTTATATCATCGATTACAATAACGTAACCGCCAATTTTTTTATCCAGGCTAGGTAGAGTTGAGCCGTGAATCATCAATATTTTTTGCTGGTTTTTGCAGCGGAACTCTAATTGAGTTGACCAAGGCTCAATGCTCTTTGTCAGCATGGGTATCATTAAATCAACCAGTTCCTGAAGGTGTGCTCCATCTTCTCTATCGGTTACTTCGGCTAGTTTCTTACCGACATGAAAGTTGATGTCCATATTTAGTATGTTTTCAACCGAATCATTGGCGGTGCGAATTCTATGATGCATGTCTAGGGTAATGACACCACTTGATAGGTTCTGAATGACAGCCTGCAGATAGAGTTTTTGAACTTCAGTTTGTTGGTGTGAGAGTTTTATATCATTTCGCGCTTTTGAGATTCGTTGAATCATGTCATTAAATGACATAATCAAATCACCAAACTCATCATTTTCAGGAACCGCCATTTTTACAGAGTAGTCACCCTTAGAGACAGCTCTGGTTCCTTTTGCCATGGTTCTGATTGGATTGGTGAAGTTTTGTACTGCTTGAATGGTAAACAGGATCGCGGTTAATAAAGTCAGCAGTAAAACCATGGTTAAAACCAGAACGAAGCTGGCTGTAAGCGGGCCCTTTAAATAAGATAATTCTTTGTACTGGCCTGAAGCAACACCAACCGAACCAGCAAGCAGGCTGATATCGTTTGATATTGGGAATATAGCTTGCAACGCATAAGAACTGTTGTTTTGTATGTCAGTAAAGGGTAGTACAACTCGGATAAAGGTCTGTTTGCTACTAACGCCATGCCTGTTTTCAAGAGCTGCATAAGTTTTGTTTTGTCTGGCCTGTTGAAACAGGTTGTCTCCGGGAGCATCCGGCATAATATTAACCCCAAATTCGCTACTGAAAACCACCAACTGTTGGTTGAGTTGATAAAGCGCGACTTCTTGAGCATTGAGCTGTTCACGAATCAGGTTGACTGCCAGACTTGGCGAAGTGGTTAGAAGGTCTCGGTGGGCCTCTGAGATTGATTGGGCAAGCTTTAAACTGTCTCGAGTTTTATTGTCTAAGGTGATTCGTACCAATGATGCGGCGTTTTCCAGGGCAACTTCAGTTTTGACATCAAACCACTGATTGATGCCCTGTTGAATGAAACTCAGTGAGAAGTAGAAAATAATCGCCGTTGGAATACCCAGTAACAGGCTGGAAATAAACGTTAATCGTGCGGTAATCCTACTTCCCGGAGTTTTGTTTCGCAGCTGGACAAACAGCTTAAACAAGGTTCTGGCAAGCATGAATATCAGAACCGCAATCCCTCCAACTGTAAAAAACAACAGACTTGAGTAGCTATCGGCAAAACTGGAAGCGTTGCGTAAGGTTTGGCTCATTACTATCAGTGCCATCAATAGCAGACTGGATAGTAGTGTTAGCCATCCGTATTGTTTTAAGTAACGCCAAATCGAGTTCATTGCCAGCTCAAAGGAGTTTTAAGAGTGGTTTCATACCATTGGCTGTCGAGCAGCCATTTATCAGTCAGTAAAGCTTCGATCAAAACCGGAGCAGGCAACTTCCATATGTCCAGTTTGATACGCATTCGTAAAGTATACCTTTGTCCCGGGTGTAATTCAGAAAGAGATGCAATTGGGAAGTCTTCCAAGGTTGAAAGAGTACTCAAGGCTTCATCCAGGTTTTTGAAGGTTTGCACCTTGTGATTTCGAGTATTGAAAAGCACGTAAAGTCTGTTTACACCTGATGCATAGAGTTCATTGTGAAACTCTACACTTTTTCGTTTGCGTTGAACATTAAAGCCTAGAATTTTCGAGGTTTCCAGAAGCTCGATTTGAATTTTAAAGCTTAGGGGAACTTCGTGGCGAATCGCTTCGCTAATGGTTTCTGGTAGATTGAAAGTACTCTCGGAATCGATGAGCAGTTTTTTATCCTGTTGGTAATCTAATACCTTGTTGATGGTGATTGAGGGTTCAGAAAGGTGAGCTTTTTCTGTTTCGGAAGCCAGTACTTGACTGGTTGATGTCAGTAGCGCAAAAACAATAAATATTTGAGCTAAAAGTCGAGCCCCTCGTTGCAGAATGATGGTTGCTGAGAAGCTGGGACTATCCATTTTATCTACGCCTCTATGTTCTGTTTCTGCAATAGACAGTAGTAGAAACCATCCATTCCATAGCTGCCTGGCAAAAACTGATTTCCAGGTTCTTCAAAAGTGATACTACCTTGAAGCTCTAGTTTGATAACTTCGGCATCTTTTTGATGGGCGACAAAACTCTGCATTTGTAATTTGTTCTCTTGAGGAAGAACAGAGCAGGTGGCATAAAGCAATTGACCTCCGGGCTTCAGGGTTTTCCATAAGGCCTGTAGAATTTGCTCTTGCAATGAGACCAGAGCTTGAATATCTTCCTCGGTTCTATGCTGTTTGATGTCTGGTTGGCGCCGGATAATCCCGGTTGCGGAGCAGGGTGCATCCAGCAAAATTTTATCGAAAGCCTCTCCGTCCCACCACTCTTCAGGTTGGGAGGCATCGCCAACTTGGTAATCAGCGTTTAAATCAAGCCGATGAAGGTTCTCTGCTAAGCGTTCAATGCGTTCTGGAGCAACTTCAAGAGCCAGTAATTGAGCTCGATTTTGTGCCAGCTCTTGTAGGTGAGTAGTCTTGCCTCCTGGGGCAGCACAGGCATCGAGAATTCTCTCTTCGGGCTTAGGGTTTAGAATGTGGGCGGCTTGTTGGGCGGCGGCATCCTGAACACTGAATCCACCTTCGTCATAGCTTGGAAATTGAGTAATGTCTGCACTCTGTTTTAGAGTTATTCCCTGTGCAGCGTGAGGGTGAGCTTCAGCCTCAATACCTTCATTCTCTAATTTTTTTAGCAACTCTTCTCGACTCTGGTAGAGCGGATTAACTCGCAAAGTTAATGGCGCGATTTGATTATTGGCCTGCATAATTTCAGACCAGTTGTCAGGGTAGGCTTTGCGAAGAGCTTTAAATAACCACTGTGGATGAGCGTATTTTTGAGCTGGTTTTAGATCGACTTCAGCACACACGCTCTCTTGCTCGCGGATAAAATTTCTCAATACACCATTTACCAGAGCTTTAGCCCATGGTTTTTTAAGCTTTTGAACCACTGCAACTGTTTCAGAAACGGCGGCGTGTTCTGGTGTTTCCATATAGATGACCTGATAGAGACCTAGCAAAATAAGCTGGTTGATATCAGCATCCTTAGGTTTGAGTTTTTTCTTTAATAGCTGGTCACGAATTGCAGCTAATCTTGCTTGCCAACGAATTGTGCCAAGCACCAGGTTTTGAGTGAAGCTGCGTTCTCTGCGATCAGAAAACTGCGCCAGTCCTTCGGGTAGTGTTTGGCTGAGTGACCGGCCATCTTCTGTAACCGTTAGACAAATTTTTAGCGCGATAAAACGGCTGTTTAGAGCGGTGCCGGCCATTAAAATCGGTGGCCTTGCAGATTGCGGGATTGGGCAAAGTCATAGGCATTCATCGCCTTTTTCCCCGCGGGTTGTAATTGTTGAATGCATATAGTTTTGTCGCCAGCGGCAACAAACATGCCGTCCTTGTTAACGGCTACAACTTTTCCTGGAGAACTTTCAGAATTGAGTGATTGTTGCTCTTCATCGTTTAGATTTCGGGCCTGCCAGATTCTAAGTGGCTTATCCTTAAATTGAGTAAAAGCTACTGGCCAAGGGTTGAAGGCTTGGATTTTTCTGATAATTCTGTCAGCCGGTTCACTCCAATTGATCAGGGCTTCATCCTTGCTAAGTTTTTCAGCATAGGTGACTTCTGCTTCATTCTGTTTCTCAGCAGTAATACGATTTTCGATTAGACCTTCAATTGTTGCCATCAAAGCCTCGCAACCGAGAGTGCTGAGACGATCATGAAGTGTTTGCGCGCTGTCATCAGGATTGATATCAGTGTAAACCTTGTGGAGCATGTCACCAGTATCTAGTCCCGCGTCCATTTGCATAATGGTTACGCCTGTCTGAGCGTCACCGGATTCAATTGCACGCTGTATTGGTGCCGCACCGCGCCAGCGTGGCAATAAGGATGCATGGATGTTGAGGCAGCCCATCTTGGGCGCATCTAAAACTGCTTGGGGTAAGATCAAGCCATAGGCGACAACAATCATTAAATCGGCCTCGAGGTCAGCAATAGTGTTTTGCTCGTCTTCGCCTTTCAAGCTCAAAGGTTGAAAGACTGGAATATTCTCTTGTTCGGCCAACTTTTTAACAGGGCTGGCTGTAAGTTTTCGGCCTCTTCCGGCGGGTCTGTCAGGTTGGGTGTAGACCGCAATGATTTCATGTTCAGAGTCGATAAGGGTTTGCAGTGGTGCCACTGAAAATTCAGGGGTACCGGCAAAGATAATTCTTAGTTTTGTGTTCATTGGAAAGAGGTTTATTTGTAATTAGTGTTTAGTCTTCTTGTTCTTGTAGTTTGCGGTACTTTTGTAGAGCTCGGGTGCGCTTTAGACCTGATAAGTGATCAATGAACATGGTGCCATTTAAGTGGTCAATTTCATGTTGGATGCAGACCGCGAGCAGGTCGTTAGCTTCAAACTCGATCTGTTTTCCATCTCTATCCATGCCGCGCACTAGAATATCGCTTGGACGAGTTACTTTGGCATAGACTCCAGGCAGAGACAGGCAACCTTCTTCCCAGGTAATGTCGCCGGTTGACTGAACAATTTCAGGGTTGATCAAGGCGATAGGCTGATCCTTGGTTTCCGAAACGTCGACAACGATCAACCTCTGCTGAACAGCAATTTGAGGCGCCGCCAGACCAATTCCCGGTGCGTCGTACATAGTGTAAAACATTTCGTCGATAAGGCTATCCAGCTCATCGGTCATCTCTGGTATTGCTACACATTTTTCTCTAAGCCCCGAATCAGGGTAGAGAACGATATCGAGTTTTTCCATAGTGTCGTATATACTTAGAGAGGTCTTTGCACGAGTCAAGGACCTCTTAATTAAATTCCAATTAGGCCATTATATCTGACTATGTCAAGCATTGCCGAGCTACCCGATTTTTTAAAACTAAATAGCTGTTGGACAAGTGAGCTTCAGCTGAAAGCTATTATTGAGGGTTTTGGCTCGGTTGAATATGCCTTAAAACAGCCTAGACAGGCTTGGGAAAATACGAACCTTTTCAATAAAAACCAGTTGGATAAACTGTTTTCAACAACGGTTGATGATGAGGTTGCAGCTGCTCAAACATGGGCTGACGAATTAAACCAAGGCTGGATTACCATTAGTGATGATCGTTACCCTGCAAAATTAAAGCAGATATCTGACCCTCCGATTATATTTGGATATCGAGGCGACCATTCATTGTTGAACGACCCTCAACTGGCGATAGTTGGAAGTCGCCACGCTTCAAAATCTGGCAAAGAAACTGCCAAGGATTTTGCTGCGTTCTTATCAAAACAGGGCATCACAATTACGAGTGGGTTGGCTTTAGGTATTGACACTGCTGCACACCAAGGCGGTTTAGATGGAGTTGGTAAAACAGTGGCAGTTGTTGCAACAGGTCTAGATCGGATCTACCCGGCTTCAAATCAAAATCTTGGCCGGGAAATTGTGGAGCAGGGACTAATGATTTCTGAATTTCCACTCGGCACCAAGCCTCTAAATTATAACTTTCCCAAACGAAATCGAATAATCAGCGGCTTGAGTCTAGGGACCCTGGTTGTTGAAGCTGCGGTTAAAAGTGGCTCTTTGATTACTGCCAGAACAGCCTTGGAACAGGGCAGAGAAGTTTTTGCAGTTCCTGGCTCTATTCATAATCCACAAGCTAAGGGTTGTCATCAGTTAATTAAACAAGGAGCAAAACTGGTCGAATCCGGCGAAGACATTTTACAGGAGTTGGCTATTGGTCTAGAGGGTGCCTTAAAAGATCATAATCAGCTTGATTTGGAGTTGGCTGCCAACTCTCAAGAAAAAAAGCAGGATCAATCCTCTCTTTTAGACTATATCGATTACGATCCAGTGAGCTTGGATGAACTGGTTGTATTAACTAAATTGCCGGTTTCAAGTATACAGAGTGAGCTATTAATGTTGGAGTTATCGGGAAAAGTAGAGGCCATGTCTGCTGCTAGATGGAGACGATTGAAGTAGCATCGTGGTGGTATAAACTACGCAAAGCATACCTTGCAAATGGCAGTTGCTCCGCCGTCTTCAAAATCTAGCTCATCAAAACTGTGCTTGTTTGCAATCATGATTCCTCGTCCGTGTTTATCGAGCCCTCTTTTTTGGCTGAAATTTAGGTATTGATGATAGTCAAAACCCGGACCTTGATCATGTATTGTATAGATCAGGTGATTTTGGGTTTTTGCTAGTTCTATGTGTATTGTTTTATCTTTGTTTTCCGGCAAGTCTAAGCGGCGTATAGTCTCTTCTTGAAGTTTACCGCTTGCGATAAGTTCACTTTTTTCTTCATAGCTGATACCCAGATTTCCATGTTCAATGGCATTGAGCATCAGCTCAAATAAGCCTAGCGAAACTTTATTTGGTGTTGGTGAAATGTATCCGAGCATGGCTGCAATCGTTTTAGCTTCGTTTGGGGTTCTTATATTGAAGCTAGCCTGTTCTATTAGCGCAGGAAGTCTTTGCGATTCGTCAAGTTGGTTGATTCTGGAAATCAAAGAAAATTCAACACTTAAGGCGCTTTCAATCGTTGTTCTTAAGTTTTCTGAAGAGTAGGGTTTAATTAGGAAAAAGAAAATACCGTGGTTAAGAGCAAGGCTTGAAAGCATAGAGTCATAGTGATCCATGGCGAGAACAAAAGCACACTCTTGTGGAGCAGATGACAGAGAATAGTGAAACTTGCTGAATCCGGTCTCTTCAAGAGCATATTGATCAATAATGATTACTCTTTTAATCACTTCATCAGATTGACATTGGTTTTCGGCTTGGGTGAAGCTGTCTGCTTTGGTGACTTTATAGTCATGACTTAGCCCTGATTCTTGTATTGAGTCCAGCAGTACCGGCTGGTCACCAATAACAATGATCTCTTCCTTATGAGGCATCCTGCCTGTTTCTGGAGAGTGATAAATTGGGCTCACTTCTACATCCTTGTTAAAATATCGTGGTTGGTTTCGGTGGATTATATATCAAGTTAGTTAATGTACGCACTTGTTTTTGTTCTAGTTTTCTTTGAGTTTAATTCCTTTATAGACTTTCTCCAGAAGAAGGGTGCACGAATAAGAATGGTTAAAGGTTGCCTGATTCGCGTTTAAAAACTTGCTAATAGTTGGCTATTAACTGGGTTTTTCAGCTTAATCTAGTCAATTTTTCCACATTTTATATTTCGCGTTTCACTCATGCAAAGCTCTCTTTAAAAAACAGTTTCTAATTCCAGATCAATTAAATAGTTTGCAAATCGTAAAAAAATCTTGCACGCTAAAAAAAAGCGAATTATAAAAATATATAGATAGAAAAATACAGAGAACTTTGGAATTTGGGTTGGATTATCTCGCCTACTTAAAAAATATTGAGAAAATAAATAATGACGAACTTGGTTATAGTGGAGTCCCCGGCTAAGGCAAAAACAATCGAAAAATTTTTGGGCAAAGGTTTTACTGTTCGCTCAAGTTTTGGACATATTCGCGATATTCAGAAAAAAGGTATGGGTATCGATATTGAGAATGGTTTCTTGCCGAGCTATGAAATATCTCCTGATAAAAAGAAAAATGTTGCCGAGCTGAGAAAACTTGCCAAGGCATCTGAGACAATCTGGCTGGCAACGGATGAGGACCGTGAGGGAGAAGCGATTGCCTGGCATCTTGCGGAAGCTTTAAAGCTTGATGTGGCCGATACCAAAAGAATCGTGTTTCATGAGATAACAAAACCGGCAATCCAGCAAGCGATTGAAACACCAAGAACGGTGGATTTGGATTTGGTAAATGCTCAGCAAGCGCGTCGAATTCTAGATCGAATTGTCGGTTTTGAGCTGTCTCCGATTCTATGGAAAAAAATTCGTACAGGTCTCTCCGCAGGGCGAGTTCAGTCTGTTGCTGTTCGCTTGATTGTGGACCGAGAGAAAGAGATTGAAGGCTTTGAGAGCAGTTTTGTTTTCCGGGTGCAGGGTGTTTTAAAGATATTAGATGAAAGCGGAGCACAGCTGGCAGACCTAAATGTTAAGCGTGTTGCTACTTTTGATAGTGAAGAGCAGGCTACTGAATTTTTACAGATGGTCTCTAAGGCCAATCTCTCGGTAATGTCTCTGGAAGAGAAGCCAGCTAAGCGTTCTCCAAAACCACCATTCACCACATCGACCTTGCAGCAGGAGGCGGCCTCTAAACTCGGTTTCTCGGTTAAGCAAACCATGGTAGTTGCTCAGCGGCTCTATGAGTCAGGAAAGATCACTTACATGAGAACCGACTCGCTGAACCTATCCGAGCAGGCGATTGCTCAGGCTGGAGAAGTTATATCAAAAGACTATGGCGCAGATTACAGCCACAGTCGTCGCTATAAGACCAAAAATGCCGATGCGCAAGAGGCGCACGAAGCGATCCGCCCGACAGACTTTTCTGTTGATTCAGTTTCTGGTGAGCGCAACGAACAGCGTCTTTATCAATTGATTTGGCGTAGAGCGATTGCCTCTCAAATGGCAGATGCAAAACTCAAACGTACCACAGTTGATATCGCAATTGATAACCTGCCTTCGGAGAAGTTGACTGCCAAAGGTGAAGTAGTCACTTTTGATGGTTTTCTGAAAGTTTATGATTTTGGTGGTTCTGATGATGATGGTTTGCTGCCCCCTATGAAAGTTGGGCAGGCTCTAGGAGTTTCAGAGCTGGTTGCCAGACAGAGTTTTAGCAGGCCGCCTGCTCGTTACAATGAAGCTAGCTTGGTTCGCACTTTAGAAGAGATGGGTATTGGACGTCCTTCAACCTATGCGCCAACCATTGATACAGTTCAACAGCGTGGCTATGTAGTCAAAGAGGATCGAGAAGGTCAGCCGCGTGATTATCGACAAATAACCCTGTTGGAAAATGAAGTTTCAGCAGAAACGCTTTCGGAAATGGCGGGAAGTGAAAAGAGTAAGCTTTTTCCAACTGACATTGCTGGCATAGTGACTAACTTTCTAGGTAAACATTTCAGTGAAATCCTCGATTACCAGTTTACTGCTAAAGTAGAGGATAAATTTGATGACATTGCCAAAGGTAATATGCAATGGCAAGCGATGCTGGATGATTTCTACACTCAGTTCCACCCACAGGTTGAAGCCGCTGAAGATGTTTCACGTGAAGAAGCCGGGCAGGCTCGTTTGCTGGGTAATCACCCTGAAAATGGTCAGCCAATGTATGTTAAGATCGGTCGATTTGGGCCTTATGTTCAGATGGGTGACGGTGAAAATGATGAGAAGCCGGCGTTTGCCAGCCTAGTACCTGGGCAGAAGATGGATCTATTGACAATGGATCAGGCTTTAGACTTGTTCAAGTTGCCTCGAGAAGTCGGCGAGATGCCTGAAAGCTTTAAGGCAACTGCTGTAGATGGTACAGAATTTTCTGTTGACAAAGGTCAGCTTTTAATTGCTAAGCAGGGGCCTTTTGGGCCTTATTTGGAGTATGGAACTAAGAAATATGCACCAATCAAAGGTTATGACCCACTAAGTATTACTCTGGAAGAAGCGGCTCTGATCGTTGAAACCAAAATTCAGGCTGAAGCAGATAAGATTGTCAAAACTTTCCCAGGTACCGATGTGAAGATTCTCAAGGGGCGTTGGGGGCCTTATATCACTGATACCACGACTAAGAAAAACGCCAAAATTGCTAAGGATGAAGATGCCCTTGAATTGAGTTTTGAAGAGTGTCAAAAACGATTAGACGAGGCGCCGGAGCCTAAGAAACGTGGTCGAGCTGGAGCTAAAAAAGCTACGACTAAGAAAAAGCCAGCCGCGAAAAAGTCGACTGCCAAAAAAACGACCGCGAAAAAAACGGCTACTAAAAAGCCGGCTAAGAAAGCGCCTGCCAAAAAAGCTTGAACAAAGTGAGCCGCCCGGCTTCAACTCTTTTACCCGGATATCTGTGCATCTGGGTAAAATCCCTCTTTATCAATCCATTAATTTAGTAAAATAGCCTGCTTTTTTGGGGCAAAATGGTTAGGCTCCATATTGTTTAGTATTCAAAGAGACAGATCCATGAAGCAGCAGATTGCGCAAATCTTGACCGACGTTGTTGAGAAACTCAAACAGCAAGAAGTAATTCCTGAAGATACTTCACCTCGCATCAATGTTGAAAATACTCGTGATAAATCACATGGTGATTTTGCAACTAATCTGGCTATGATGCTAACCAAACAAGCTGGGATGCCGCCTCGTGACTTAGCCAAAAAAATCGTTGAACTCCTTGCTGATGAGCCTGTTATTGAAAAAATTGAGATTGCCGGTCCTGGTTTTATTAACTTTTTCGTAAACGATTCTGCCAAGTTTGCGGTTGTTAATAGCGTATTTGATCAAGCAGAGAACTATGGTAAGTGTAACGTTGGTCAGGGCCGTTCAGTTTTAGTTGAGTATGTTTCTGCAAATCCTACAGGCCCTCTTCATGTTGGCCACGGTCGTGGTGCCGCTTATGGAGCCAGTCTTTCTAACTTACTTTCTGTTGCCGGATTTGATGTTTGTCAGGAATACTATGTAAATGATGCTGGTAGGCAGATGGATATATTAGCAACCTCTGTTTGGCTTAGGTACTTAGAGAGTTGTGGAGAGCAGTTTACTTTTCCGAGTAATGGTTATAAAGGCGACTATGTCTATCAGATTAGTGATGCTTTGAAATCTGAACATGGTGAGACATTTAGAGTTCCAGCTTTTGAAGTGTTTGCGGGAGTTGCTAAGGATGAAGGTCAAGAGGATGGCGACAAAGAAAAGCACATAGATGATCTGATCTTAAAAGCTAAGAATATCTTGGGCTCTAATCACTATTTAGTAGTATTTGATCTAGCTTTGAATTCTATTCTCGGTGACATAAAAGAGGACCTTCAAGGGTTCAATGTCAATTTTGAAAACTGGTTTTCTGAACGTTCTTTAATGGACACGGGAGTTATTGACGCAGCACTCGAAAAGCTTCAGAAAGCAGGCAAAATCTATGAAAAAAACGGTGCGCTTTGGTTCCGTTCTACAGAGTATGGTGACGAAAAAGATCGTGTTGTAGTTCGCGATAATGGTATGAAAACCTATTTTGCCTCTGATATCGCTTACCACTTTAATAAGCTTGAACGTGGTTTTGATGTTTTGATTGATATCTGGGGTTCTGATCATCACGGTTATGTGCCTAGAGTTAAGGCTGCTATGGAGGCTATGGAAACCAATTCGGAGCAGCTGAAAGTTTTACTAGTTCAATTTGCTGTCCTGTATCGTGGTGGAGAGAAGCTTGCGATGTCTACTCGAAGTGGTCAGTTTGTTACTTTGCGAGAGCTACGTGAGGAAGTGGGTTCTGATGCTGCGCGTTTTTTCTATGTACAACGCAAATCCGAACAGCATATGGACTTTGATCTGGATTTAGCTAAATCCAAGTCGAATGAGAACCCGGTTTACTATATCCAGTACGCGCATGCCAGAATTTGTGGTGTACTTGATCAGGCGGAGCAAAAAGGGTTTAGTTTAGATCTTAATACCGGTATGGAAAGCTTGGGTATGCTTGAAACTGAGCACGAGACAAGTCTTGCAACTCAGCTGGCTAAGTTCCCTGAGATAGTAGCGCGTGCGGCTCAGGCTTACGAGCCACACCAGATTGCGTATTACCTTAAAGATCTGGCACACGGCCTGCACTCTTATTACAACGCTTCTCAGTTCATTGTTGAGGATGAAAAGCTTCGTAATGCCCGTTTTACTTTAATTCTCGCTGTTAGACAAGTGTTGAGAAATGGTCTTGCGATCATTGGTGTTTCAGCCCCAGAGAAAATGTAATCCGCAACGGTAGAGTTGGATCATGCCACGCGATTATCGACACGGTGCTCAGCATCAGCGAACTCAATTTCAAAGACGTTCACAGAAGCCTGAACAGGATTCGCCAACTGAAAAAAACAGTAGTGCTAAGGTTTGGTTTGTTGGACTCTTGGTTTCAGTTTCTTTCGTAGCGGGCTATTTTGTGATCGATCATTTTGTTGACCAAGCTAAAGAGAACGATAAGCCTACAGATAAGTCAATTTTTCTCGCTGCAAAAGAGCTTAAGAATCAAGCTCAAGATTCGGTGGCTCAAATAAAGAATAAACTAGAACCCAAGCAAGAACCAGTAGTGGTTGATGCTGTTCAAGTTGATAAAGAAGAGCAGTTGGTTAAAATTGAAGAGCCTACTCAGTATAGTTTTTATGAAGGGCTGGCTAAGAGTGAAGTGGTGGTTGAAGCTGTTCCAATCTCAATTCAACTAAAGCAGCCGTACTATATACAGGCCGGTACTTTTGGCTCAGAGAAAATTGCCCGAAAAGAGCAACAACGTCTTCTAAAAATGGGACAGAAGATTGAGGTGTCGATTTATCAGGGAACTAAAAGGATATATTATCGATTGAGAGTCGGCCCTTTTACTGATCGTTTGGAGCTAAATAAAAAACGCAATGAATTGCGTCGCTTAGGCGTAGATACATTGCTGGTTAAAGCACCAAAACTGAATTAAATAAACTCTCAATTATTTACATTTATTATAAATAATAGCTTGCGAGCCGGCTGGTTTATCAAACTTCTTTAAGTTCAGTTTCTAACACTGTTTGATTTCGTCCATTGTTTTTTGCTTGATAAAGTGCCTTATCGGCACGTGAAACTAGCTCTTCTGCACTCTCTGTACCGTTAAACACAGCAATCCCAAATGATGCCGTAACAGTAGAGATAGGTTTGTCTTCATCTTTGCGTTTTAAGTGGGCTTTTTCCAGTGAAACTCGGATTTGTTCAGCTCTTTCAGCAGCCTTTTCAAGAGAAGAGTTTGCCAGCAGTATTATGAACTCTTCACCTCCATATCGGCATATAGTTTCATCAACCGAACGGGTTTTTTTCATTAGGTTGGCAAAATAGCGAAGAATACTGTCTCCAACGAGGTGACCATAGGTGTCATTAAATTTTTTGAAGTGGTCAATGTCACTGAGAATAATACAAAGGCTATCACTGTGTTCCTCTGAGTTCATAAGGAATTCTTCAATGGTATTATTGAACATTTTACGGTTTCCAACCTCGGTCAACTCATCAAGCATGGCTTCCGATCGAGCTTCAATTAGTTGCTGGCGGAGTATTTTGACCTCCTCTGAACTTTGATTCATCTCTTCCTGGAATGCTACACTGCTCTCCTTCATTGTGTTTGCGGCATTGAGGACTGTATCAGTTATTATTTTAACTTTTTTAGGGTCTAAATCAGGGTCTGCAAGCTCTGTTGTGCAGCGGTCTAATTCTGCAGTGTGAGTCTCTAATTTACTACTCCAGGAATTCATTTTTTGAACCATGAGGTCAATTAATCGACGAAATGCTCTATCAAACTCTGTTGATGAACTGTCGTCATCTGTAAGATAGTCATCGTATAGACGCTTCCCCATACGGTCAGTGTAGCCGTATGGATCCTTGAGAATCGAGTCCATCTCCTGACGGAACCTAGGGTTGTCTCCTTTTATATAGGAATACCAGATGTAATAATTAAGGGGAGACGGGTTGATATTCTTCTCCTCAAAAGTATCAGCGATATGATCAAAGATACGTTTGGCTTTATCTAGGGCATCTATAGTGTCAGTAAACACTGCATCATCCTTTGTTAGCAAAGTGGTAATTTTCACAATTCTAGCATGATTTATCCCAGTTTTTTAAATGACAGAATAGAGAAAAACAACTCATTTTTTAATACTGTTCAGCCTGCTTATAAGGGCGGGTGGCTATAATCATGCTAAACAGTTATGATTTGTTTATTACTACGCAATTGGAAACACTTATGTTGAACCCTAAAAACATTGAAACTATAGCCAAGAAGATTATGGAGGCGATTCCTCAAGAGATCGGAAAGATTCCGGAGGATACTAAGTCACAGATAAAATCTGCTATTACCAGCTCTTTTGCCAGTATGGATTTAGTTACCCGTGAAGAGTTTGATATCCAGCTCGCAGTGTTAGCTAAAACACGCATGAAACTGGAAGCACTTGAAAAAAAGTTAATTGAGCTTGAAAAATCCGCCGATTAATTTTGGATTTTGTTGATGACTATTGCCAGCATTGATTCTAGAGCAATTTTGGGGATGGAATCTCCTACCGTTTCTGTTGAAGTTCATGTTAGTAATGGGCTGCCTGCGTTATCTTTAGTTGGACTTCCCGAGACTTCAGTTAAAGAGAGCAGGGACAGGGTTAGAAGTGCCTTAATTAGTTCCGGTTTTGAACTGCCGCCAAAAAGAATTACTGTAAATTTGGCACCAGCCGACCTACCTAAAGCTGGAGGGCGATATGACCTGCCAATTGCCATAGGCATTCTGGTTGCTACCAATCAGTTGAAGATTACAAACCTGACTGATTATGAGGCCTATGGTGAGTTGGGTTTGAGTGGAGAAGTCCGTTCAATTAGTGGATCTATTGCAAGTACCCTTGAATCTTTGGCCGCTGGAAAAAAAGCGATTGTTCCACGGGAAAACTCTGCCGAAGTAGAGCTGCTATTAGATACAAAACCAGAAATAGCTGGCCGGATATTTTTGGTTAATAATTTGAAAGAGGCTTGCAAGGTACTGCTTGATGAATTTGAACCAGTCCGTTTGGACAATAGAGTTCATTCTTTAAAGCCTGTTTTTTATCATCAGGATATTGGCGATGTAGTTGGTCAGCAACAGGCCAAACGTGCCCTGGAGATTTGTGCCAGTGGCGAACACTCTATTCTTTTAGTAGGGCCTCCTGGAGCCGGTAAAAGTATGCTTGCTTCTAGATTGGTTACAATTCTTCCCGAATTATCCGCGGATGAAGCAATAGAAGTTGCGAAAATTCGTTCTATTTCTGGGGTTGCAGTAGAGAATGAAGAATTCTATTGTCGTCCTTATATGCAACCACATCATAGTGCTTCTGCTGCAGCCATAATTGGTGGTGGTACTTATCCAAAACCGGGAGCATTATCCTTATCACACAAAGGTGTGCTCTTTTTAGATGAATTACCTGAATTTAGCAGGCCAGTATTGGAAGCTTTGCGAGAGCCTCTGGAAACCAAAGAAGTGCATGTTTCGAGAGTGAATCAACATGTGACTTATCCAGCAGACCATCTTTTAGTTGCCGCTATGAATCCGAGTCCAAGTGGTTATTTTCCTGACGACCCACTTGGAAGGTGCAAAGATACGCCCGAGCAGATTTCTCGTTATCAGAAACGTATTTCGGGCCCCCTAATTGACCGAATTGATCTTCATTTGGAAGTACCTGCTGTTGAAATTAAAGATCTAAGTGCTAAGAAAAGTGGTGACCATGAATCTAGTTACGATATTCGTCAAAGAGTGCGCTCTGTTAGAGATACTCAATTGAATCGTCAGGGCTGTTTCAATTCCAACCTTCTAGGTGATGATTTAACAGAGCATTGTAGGTTAGACAGTGAAGGTGAAAACTTAATTGAGAAAGCAGCCAAAAATCTAGGCCTATCAGCACGCAGCTATCACAAAATATTGCGTGTTGCACGAACCGTTGCTGATATGGAAGACAGCCAGTTCATAAAAGCTCACCATCTTGCTGAAGCTCTCAGTTATCGAGCAACTTCCAAGGCTTTCCAATAGATGGAAACAATTTACATAACGGCTTTTGTGGTTGGTGTTCTGGGTGGTGTTCACTGTCTTGGAATGTGTGGCGGTGTTGTTGGAGGCTTAACATTCAGTCTTGACCCAAAAGTTCAAATTAGTCCATTCAAAGTTTCCCTTTTCCAGTTTTCGTACAATACAGGCAGAATTTTTAGTTATGTTTTAGTTGGTTCCATATTTGGTTTTTTTGGAGCCAGTTTGGGGACTGTTGCTGCATTTTTACCAGTGCAACAAACTCTCCAGATCATTGCTGGTTTTTTCATGATTGCTCTCGGTCTTTATCTCGGTGGTTGGTGGTTCGGTGTTGCCAAGGTTGAGCAGCTTGGACAGAATATATGGAGTTATATTCGTCCAATTGCTCAAAAAATGACACCTGTAAAGCATTATCACCAAGCTTTGATTTACGGGCTTGTTTGGGGGTGGTTACCCTGCGGCTTGGTTTACAGTATGTTGATTATGGCGATGACTGCTGGTAGTGCTTTAAGTGGAGCAGCAGTGATGTTGGCTTTTGGTTTGGGTACTTTACCAAATCTTATGTTGATGGGAGCGTTTGCGTTTTATTTTACAAGGTTGTCGAGAATGGTTTGGGTTAAGAGGGTGGCTGGAATTAGTGTGGCATTGATGGGAATGTGGCAGCTCTATCTTGCATTCTCAGTAAGTTTAAATTAAAAAAGCCTGGAAGAAATCCAGGCTGTTATAAAGGAAGTTTTAGGTCCTACTGCTCAGAGTAGTCGGCATCTACTTCAGCATATTCGACTTTTATACCAAGGGTTTCGATCAAAGTTCCCATTCCATTTAAGATGCGGAATTCCGCAATTTGATGATCAGCTTCGTTCTCAACAAGTTTGCGAAGAGCAGTGTTGTACTCATCTTCAGTGTTTAATAGATCTAACAGTGAACGTCGTCCTAAACTGAACTGTTTACGATAACCTTCGAGAGTTTCGTAAGTCAGCTTAATGTGCTCTTTGTTATATTCGATTTGGCTGTTTAAATATCCGCGCGCATTCCAAGCATAGCCAATATTCTCGATGGTTTGTCGACGGCTGTTATTGCGAATTTCCGCAGCTTCTTGGACAGCAACAGCTGTACTCTCTAAGTTTGCGCTATCCTTGCCTCCATTGTATAAGTTGTAATTTAAGCGCAACATGGCTTGGAAGTTGTGGTTTTTACCTTCAATGCCATTGATATCTTCATCAAATGTCTTGCGTATCTGTAGGTCAACCTCGGGATAGAAAAGACTTTTGGCGGATCTGTTTTGAGCTTGAGATTCAGCAATATCTGCATTTGCTGAGCGAAGTACCGGATGGTTAAGTAAGGCAATATTGGTAGCTTCTTCAAGGCTTGCTGGGAACTGAAATTCAAATTCTGGTTTAATCAAATCATTATCTGGCATGCGTCCAAGAACCCTGTGAAACCTCGCAAGGGCATCAGCATAGTTGTTCTTTGCCGCCATGTTATTTGAGTTTGCAAGAGCAAGACGCGCTTTTGCTTGGTCAACTTCTACTTGGTTACTGATACCAGCTTCACTGCGTTGCATGATTTGGTCTAGGATTCGTTCATGTGTTCGAAGGCTGTTTTCTTCTATTACAAGCAACTCTTGCTCTTTTAGAAGGTTTATGTATGCCTCTGTCATGTCCAGAGCTATTTGATTTGCGGCTGCCTCTGCTGTGTATATGGCAGCGTCCATACGTGCTTCGTTACGATCAATTTCGTTTACGGTTCTAAAACCTTTGAATAGATTTTGATTGAGGCTGATTGAAGCTTCTTTGCGAGTCAAATCTGTACTAGTGTTTTCTCGTTCAACCTCTTCTTTACCAATGCCAGCAGCAATATCTAATGTTGGTAGCCAGTCTCCTTGAGCCCCATCTAAGTCTGCACCAGCGCCCTGATAAATTTTGACTTTTTCTCTATATTCGGGGTTGTGAATAATTGCATCTTCTATGGTTGGAACAAGTTCCATAGCATAACTTGAGTTATAACTGGTCATCAAAATAAATGGGATAACGCAATACAACGCGTTTTTAGTTGTTATCAGCTGTGCTGTGTATTTCATGGCTCTTCCTAGTCGTAGAGTATTCTTTAAAACAAATTTAAGTTATTTTATTGCCAATTCTTTATCTTTAATGCTAACCCAAGCCTGTCATTAACTTCAAGTTTTTCAAAGATATTATGTAAATGTGCTTTAACTGTGCGCTCGGTAATACCAAGTTCGCGGGCAATTTCTTTATTGGTTTTACTCTGCAAAACCAAATTGGCCGATTCCTGTTCGCGTTCGGTCAATAATTCTTTCCAACCATCATTGTTTGTTTTTTGGGCTGGTAGGGATTGAATCATTAGTTGCATGATGCTCTGCCCTAGCCAAACACTGCCTGCCTGGACTGTATGAATGGCCTGCTCAATTCTTTCCGCAGTCGAGTAGGTATTAATGTAACCTTTAATCCCGTTTTGGAATAAGTGCAGGCCTTCACTGTCTTGAGGATTGTTTGAGGTCGCCACTATGTCAAAGATTTTGGCCAATCCAATCACTTGGTCAATGCTCGATCTCTCCCCTATCTGTATTAGAAGAATGTGGTTATTCGGGTCAAAACGTTTTGCAAGGTCATTCAAATCGTACAAAACTTTTGCTGTATTGCCACATGCTGCTATCCAGTTTTTTAATGCGTTTGGATCTTGTACATATATTAACGGGTGTTTCATTTAAATCTCAGTCAAATTACTATTTTAACCATAGACACCCAATTTTTACTTATTCTAGCAAAAAAGTACTGATAAATTTCTATTTATGATTCTCTTAAGGCGGTGTCTTTTGCCTTAATGATCGGTTTAAGTAGATAGTCCAAAACAGTGTGTTTGCCAACGATAATATCGATACTTGCAGTCATTCCTGGAAGTAGATAAAGAGGGGCTTCAGCAGTTCCGAGGTGATTGCGTTCGGTTTCAATTCGTGCAATATAAAAACTATTACCCTCTCCATCTGTAATAGTATCGGCGGATATCTGTTTTACTGTACCATCTAAACCACCGTAAATAGCAAAATCATAGGCAGTAAATTTAATTTTTGCTTTTAGATCGGGATATATAAAGCCAATGTCGGCAGGCAATATTTTAGTTTCCAAGACAAGCCGGTCATCATCGGGAACAATTTCTATAATATCGTTACCTGGTTGAACTACGCCACCGATGGTATTTACGAACATCTGCTTTACAGTACCATTGACCGGGGATTTAATATCAGTTCTATCAACACGGTCGCGCAATGCCGTTTTAGATTTTTCAAGTTGTGATTTCTCGGCTAAAACTTGGTTGAGTTGTTCATGGGCCTGGTTTGCAAACTGCTCTTTAGCGTCAATACGTTTTGAACGGGCTTCAGAAATAGCGGATCTTATAATTGGGATTGAGAACTCAATTCCCTTAAGTTTTGATAGAGCCTCGTTTTCTTGACGCTCTAGTTTTAACAGGTCTACTTGTGATGCAATTCCTTGTCTCACCAGAGGTTTTGTGAAGTTTACTTCTTTTCTTAGCAGCTCTAGTGATCTTGATAGTTGTGTTTTTTGGCTGATTGCGTCTTTAAGTTCGAGTTTCTTCTGTTCAATTTGCTGAACAAGAATGTTATCTGCTGTTTTTAACTGTTTCTGTCGAGCTTGATAGAGCTGGAATTCTCGTCTGTATAGATCTTGAACCTGAGGATCTTCATTAACAAATTGGTTAATGTCGTAAGGTTTTGCAAAAGCTTCAGCTTCTAAGCGCAACGCTAAGGCATTTAACTCCTCTTCACGAAGTTCACTCTCACCAAATGAACTGGCAAACTGGGTATTATCTAATTTTAGTAATACCTGGTCTTTTTTGACCTTATCTCCGGAGCTGACGAAAATCTCAGAGACAATACCGCCTTCGAGGTTTTGGATAGTCTTTATTTCAGATGAGGGAACAACTTTACCATCGCCACGAACGATTTTGTCAAGCTCTGCCTGGCTGGCCCAAAATATTAACCAGATAACCACCAAGAGGACTATCCAAACAATCAATTGTGATTTTTTTGTCGGTTTTTCCAAGGCCGCCTGACTCAAGCTAGACATATAAGCGATGTCTTGCTCGGCTATACGCTCTTTTCGGCTTTTTTGTGGCTCGCTAGGTATCTCTACTTGAACGGGCTTGGGTGCTTGGGAATCACTCATAGCTTAACTGGCTTTATTTAGCTTTCCTGTTTTTAAGGCTTCTAGAACGGTTTGTTTATTGCCATCTGCAACAAGCTTGCCGCCTTCCATTACAATCAGGCGTTCAGCTAATTGAAGTAGACTCATTTTATGAGTTACCAATAGCGTAGTACTTGTAATGGTAGCGCGTTTAAGGCGGTCAATCATCTGTTGTTCAGTCTTGGCATCCATCGCATTGGTAGGCTCGTCAAACAAGTAGATTGGGCTATCTAAAAGAAGTGCTCGAGCGACTCCAATACTTTGTCTTTGGCCTCCTGAAAGTGAAGAGCCCCCTTCATTTACGTTCAGGCTGTAGCCAGAAGGGTGTCTCTTAACAAATTCATCAACACCGGCAAGTTTAGATGCATTAAGAATCGTATCATCATCAACATAAGGAGCTCGATAGCTAATATTGTCTCGAACGTCACCGCGGAACAGAGTTACATCTTGCGGAACATAGTTAATATTGCGACGGACTTCTGCTGGATCTAGTTGAGTAATGTCAATGCCATCAATTAGAATTGAGCCTTCATTGACTTGGTAGAAACCAAGTATTAGTTTTTCTATTGTGGATTTACCTGATCCAATTCTACCGATTATGCCAACTTTTTCGCCCGGCTCAATTGTAAAGCTGACATTATGCAGCGCGGGTTTGGTCTCTCCAGGGTATGTAAATGTCACGTTGTTAAATTCAATTTTTCCATCAAACACAGGGTGCTGAATAAAGCGTTTTTCTATAGGTCGTTCAATATCCCGATCCATGATTTCTTCAAGAGAATTCAAGGCTGTTTTGGTCTGTTCGTAACTGGTAATCAAACTGGCAAATTGTCCAAATGGTCCGATCGCTCTCTGGCTTAGCATTACAGTTGCAATTAAGCCACCCATAGTCAGTTCGCCCTCAATTATGATGTAGACTCCGGCAACAACGATCAGAACTGTGCTTATCTGTTGCATAAATCCAGTCATTCGTCCCAGAGAGCTCTGTAACATTTTTGCCTTTAGGCTGGTTTTAGCAATTTCACCAGCTGCTTGCTCCCATCTCCATTGAGATCGGGCTTCAACGCCAAGAGCCTTAATGGTTTCCATTGCTGTTAGCGTTTCAATTAAAACGGCATTCTTCTGGCTGTTGGCTTCATAGGTGGCTTCTATTGCTCGGGCAATAGGCTTACGCATGAATATGCTATAAATCAGTATCACCAAAATTATTGCTACAGGAACTAAAACCATCTGCCCGGCAATGAAAAAGATCACAGCGAGGAAGATGATCACAAACGGAATGTCGACTAGGCTGGCAATGGTTCCAGATGTGAAGAAGTTTCGGATACTGTCGAACTCTCGGAGTTGATTAGCATAAACTCCAACTGAACCGCTGCGATTTGACATGGTTAATCCCAGGGTCTGCTCAAATAGTTTTGACGACATTATTACATCACTTTTTTTCCCCGCAATCTCAAGGAAGTATGAGCGTAAGTATTTGAGAATAACATCAAATAAGTAGACAACACTGACGCCGATTGCTAGAACCCAAAGTGATTCGATCGCATTGTTAGGTACTATGCGGTCATAGACATTCATCACGAACAGAGGATTTGCCAGTACAAAAATATTAATTACGATAGATGCGATTAACACGTCGCGATAGATTGATTTAGAGCTCCATAGTGTTCCCCAGAACCAATGGCCACCTTGAAGCCCCATAAGATTTTCAGTTTTTTGTTCGTGAAAACTTGCCTGTGTTAGATATACGGCATAGCCCAGATATTGTTGCTTTAGTTTTTCAAGGCTTATATTGGTACTACCCTCTTCAGCTTCAGGGAGAATAATCTTCGCCGTGTTTTTATCAAGATCCAACTCTTCAAGCACACAGGCTTGATTGTCAGATAAGATAAGAATGCATGGCATTATTAAGTTGGAGATATCTTCCAGTTTTCTTTGCTTAAAGCTGACTTCAAGCTTGGCTCTGGCAGCAGCTCGTTGAAATATTTCAGGAGTGACATTGTTGGAGTCAATAGGTAACCCGGAAATTAACGAGTCTTTAGAGTATGGTTGGCGGTTAAGCTTGGTATAGATCACTAAGCAGTCAATTAAAGGACTGCTGAACTCTGTTTCTTGTTGTTGAAAACCAGACTCAGATTCAAGTCGATCTTTATCGTTGTGATTTTCCATAATCGCCTAAATTCTTTTCCATACTTAACCATCATGGTTAAAAAATGTAATAACTCGTGATACTAACATGGTTTTTTGATTTTTTAATAGCCCTTAAACTATCTATTTATAAAAAAAACTTATTTTCAGGCCTTCAAGGCCTGAAAATCATACAAAAAGCTTTTAATCTTGATCTTTTAATGGGCTTGGTGCGCCATATAGGTAACCTTGATAAAAATTTACTCCAAGAGTAGCCATTTGTGAAGCTTGCTCGTGGGTTTCAATTGCCATTGCGACAACGTCAATATCCAGGCTGCCGGTAAGTTCGCATAGGCTTGAAAGGTAATCGCGGGTTTGCTCATCATTCTCTATTGCCTTGCTGAAAGAGGCATCTAGTTTTACATAATCAGGGCGAAGGTCTTGTAAATAGAGCATACTGCCAAAGCTGGCACCAAAGTGGTCAATACCAATATTGACCCCTAAACCTTTTAGCTTCTGTATAAACGGCCAGGATTGATCTTTAAGTTCTAATATCAGGCGTTCAGGTAGTTCTATGGCCAATCTATAAGTCAAGTTAGTGTAGTTTGATAAATCTGATATCAGCTTGTTTTGTAGGGTGTTGTTCTCGATAATCGCTTTTGATAGATTCATCGCTATTACTGGTGTTTCAGCATGAGTTCTTAAATATCCAAGAGTCATATTGATGACCATCTCATCAAGGGCTGCTGTTTTATTGAGTTGTTCAACAGCTGGCATAAAGTAACCTGCAGAACGAATAACACCATCGTTATCTTGCATTCTAATGAACAGTTCTTGGTCGTGGACGGTGTTGTCTTGACTAAACGCAGTTTGTTGAAATAGTACAAAACGATGTTCTTCAATTGCCTTGGTCAATGTTTTTTCCCAAGAATCGTGTTTTGTTTGATCTTTGCTTATGTTGTAGTAGAAAGAGCAGTTTTTGCCTTCCAATTCAGCTTGTTCAATAGCAAAGTCCAAGTGCGCAAGCAGAGCACCACGTTTTTCACCGGGTTTATAGTCGGTATAAGCAATAGATATTGAGGTTTTTGTCTCTTCGGCCTTTAGCTGCTTCAATAGTTCCGGCATTGAATTGTTTATATTATCTGTAGGCTCTTTTAGTTGATTGGCATTGGCGCGTGGCAGCAATGCCACCAGCTCGGTGCCGTTTAGCCTTGCAAAGATAGCATCTTCCTGCTTAATCTGGGTTATGAGTTTTTCAGAAAGTGATTTAATAAACTCGTCCCCCGTTAAATAACCAAACTGGTCATTCATCTCTTTAAGTTCATTGACTCTTAGTAGGCAAATGACACCGTCTGGTGCATCTTGCTGTGGGTCCAGTAGACTATCAATGATCATTTCAAAATGGCGACGGTTGCTGAGTCCTGTAACGCTGTCCTGGTAAGCAAGTTTTTGAAGTTTCTCGGCGTTTTTTGCGTCTCTTTCAAAAATGTCTTTCAGTTTCTGCACCATTGCATTCATTGCGATTACGACTTGACGAAATTCAAGTGTTGAAGGCAAAGCCTCTTGAATTAAATACTCTTTCTTAACAATGGCATCAGCTTGCTGCTCCATCTTTCTCAATGGCTGCAACATGATGCGAATAATATAGATGGCAATTAGAATCGCTATAATCGCTGAAAATAGAAACCATACGAAAAGGTTTTTTGCGGTATTCCATAGCTGAATATAGGCAAATCCTGCATGGCTGGATACATTGAGAATTCCAATTGGTATCCATCCGGCTTGCACCATGGCATTTGCAGAAGGTGTTTCCAGATGAATAGATTTTATAAACCAAAAGGGAACCTCTTCCATCGATTTAGCATTTTGCTTATGGTAAATGGTTTTTTTATCCATGTCTTCCAGAGAGATATGGGCATAGTAGCCTCCATCAAATACCGCATTGATCATGGTTTCCATGCTGGCTATATCTTCTGGATCAGGAATGGTGCTAAGCGATAGACCCAAAGAAGTTGCGGTATCCTGAGCGTGAGATCTAAGTTGTTCCTGTAAGAAGTTTTTGGTGTTGTGAAGATTAAATGCAAAGGTTCCCAATAGCAAAATTAAGACTATTGCTGTTATAAAAATTATCATTTGCTTGTTTAAGCTCATAATTTATTCCTTTTTACATCTACCTTCTTATTTATAAACATTAACTATCAGAGGTTTATTCTTTATCTGAAGTCTACCTGTCTAAGCGATTTAACAGGTCATTCCATTTTTTTAGCTTTGAGGTGCCACCTTTTACTGACTTACCTTTTCCACGTTGCCTGGCTAACCAAAGACCGTCACCATTGAAACTGTATACCGGTACCAGGTCTGTTCTATGAGTCGATTTTAATATTCGTTTGTTTATATTGTCCAAAACGAGAGGAATTGATTTCGGTTTTTCAAAATAGGTTAGTACCATATGAGCTTGGTTATACCTCAGAGCTTTTACATAAGTTATGTATAGTTTGCTTTCCGGGACACCTAACGCTTTTAACGTAAAGTACTTGGCGATAGAGTAGTCTTCGCAATCTCCCGCATCAGTGGCGAGCAATTCAACAGGTGTGGCCCAATAATCCTTTTTGTTCCAATGATCAATGTCGTCTACAAAGCGCACTCTGTTGAAAAAATCATTAACTATCTCAAGTTTATCTTTTTCATCAAGATGTTGATTTTCGTCAACCAGTTCTTGCCATTCACGTAACCTATCAGCTGCTCTTGACCCGTATTCTTTTTTTGTTTCAGCAATCTCTGCTTCAGAAACAATTTTTACAGGTGAATCAGCAGTGGCAAAAACAGTAACCGCTGCTACTATTAATACCAATAATAATTGCTGTTTATTGTTGATAAAAAACATTAAATCAGTTTAGCTTTTGCAAAAAAAGGCAACCATTATGGTTGCCTTTTAGTATCAGAATAAAACTATTGTTCGTTGGAATAGACTACTGTTTTACCATTTCAGTCGGTAAATCAAGTCTTGCATCTGCTGGGACCTGGTCTTTTTTCATGATTTTGAATTCAATGCGACGGTTCATCTGTCGACCTTCATCGGTACGGTTTGTGGCGACAGGTTCCAGCTCACCTTTACCATTGATGTAGATTGAGTCAGCTTTGTTACCGAGTTCTTCGACAATAAAGTCTTTACAGCTATTTGCACGTCTCCATGACAGCGGTAAATTATATGTCTGCTTACCCTTCCAGTCTGTGTGACCAGTAATCAGAATGATTTCATCTTCTTTAAGAGCTTGAAGCGCTGCTGCATCCTTTTTCAGGATTGGTTGCTGGTCATCACGGATGTTGTGTTTGTCAAAGTCAAATACTATGTTTGTGAGGACAAAACTTACAGGCTCACACCCATGATCATTAACAACTGCTCCAGCAGGAGTCTCAGGGCATTGGTCATTGTTATCATTAACGCCGTCTTTGTCACTATCGCCGATAAGCTTACAACCAACTTTGTCTACTGGTGTTCCCAAAGGAGTCTCAGGGCACTGGTCTTTACTGTTTACAACGCCATCACTATCATCATCGCCTTCACAGCCAAATACATTTACCTTGACACCAGGAGCAGTATCAGGGCATTGATCAAGTCTATCAAATACGCCGTCCTGATCTGAATCAAGTTCACAACCTTTGCTATCTACCTTAACGCCAAAAATTGTATTAAGGCAGTGGTCAAGTTTGTCAGCTACGCCATCTTGGTCAAGGTCTTTATACTCGTTTTCTACTATCTCGGCATCACGTGAAACAATCGAGTTTTGAGCATCACTTTCCATTCCTGAAGAGTTGTAGTTTAAAGGTGCTTGTTGTTGCTCTTGTGCATGAGAAATGCCACTGAAAAATACAATTGCAACGGCTGCTAAAGCGGTAACTGATTTCATGTTTTAAATCCTGTTTGAATGATCGTTCTATGAGTACAAGCTGCGACATAGTCAGGTCATTATAGTAAAATTTTTTTACACTTACATCTAATCTTAACGTAAAACTAAGATTATTTACTTAAAAAAATTAAGTTTTTATAAATCTACAGGGCTTGCTTTATCGCAGATACAAGCTGCTGGTCTGATAGCCTGATTGGGTTACCATTCATACTGCCAGCTCGACAGTTATCGATTACGGGTTGAATGTTGTCCAAAGTCAAACCATATTCCCGCAGCCCTTGAGGGGCGTAACTTTGGGTCAAGGATTGCAATATGTTAACTAAGCTTGGCATGTCTGTTGAGCTACCTGTAAAGAGTTTTTCAACATTTTGATACTTAGCCAGTGTTTGTTTGGCATGTGATGTTTTTGTATCTTTTAGTGCTTCAATATTGAGTGCTGTAATGGGAGCCAATAATCTGGCGCATACAATTCCATGGGGTACCTTAAAAAAAGCTCCAATTGGTCCGGCTAAGCCGTGAACTGCACCGAGGCCGGCATTTGCGAGCGTGGTTCCAGATAAAGCAGCCGCAAGCATTAATCGTTCATATCCAGCTTGTTGTCGGGCAGGGTTGTCACTATCAATATCAACGAACGCACTCTGGAATAGGCTCATTCCTTGCCATGCCAAAGCATCAGAAATAGGGTTGGGCTTCAAGGTTGTGTAAGATTCGAGTAGTTGAGTAAAGGCGTCAAGCCCTGTCGAATATAGAATGTTTTGAGGGCAGGTTTTTAATAATTCCGGATCCAACCAAGCCTCTTTAGCAATTAATTTATTATCGCGAAAAGATTTCTTAAATTTGCCGACATGAGATAAAACGGCATTTTTTGTGGTTTCGCTACCGGTACCTGCTGTGGTTGGGAGTGCAATAAAAGGGCAGGTCGAGACTTCAAGTTTCTTGCCAGCTCCGACACCTTCCAAGTAGTCCATTACAGAAGTCTGACTTGGTATTAGTCCGGCAACTGCTTTTGCTGCATCCAAGACACTGCCGCCACCTAAACCAATAACCACTTCGGTATCTCGGTCACATTGCGAAACGATAGCATCTACTCTCTCGGGAGAGGGTTCTCCAGACACAATATAGTGTTTGACTTGGCAATGAAGATCAAGAGCGGTTTTT
>DBOI01000061.1:0-4753 GCA_002299245.1 Hydrogenovibrio sp. UBA650 | reverse complement strand
TTTTTGATAATTACGGTTTGATAGGCTCTTCAGAAAATTGTTTCTAACTCCCCAGCCGAAGTTAAGGTGAGGCATAGGAGCAAATTGAAATGGCAAAATTAAGTTTGTATTTGTTTTATCAGTGTTTGACATGTCTGCTCCTGAGTCTGGTAATGCTATTTTTTGAACATAGATTTTAAATTAGCAATGTGCGCGTTACCTTGTTCCATCTGCTCTTCTTTAGAAACTTCAACGCCAGGTTTACCCTCCCATTTAATGGTGTCTTCTGGAAGTTCATTGAGAAATCTACTCGGATCACAGTTCATATCCTCGCCATATTTACGACGTTTTCTAGCATAACTCATGGTAAGAGAACGCTGCGCTCGAGTAATACCAACATATGCGAGCCTACGTTCCTCTTCCAGGCCTGGAGATTCCAAATTCTGCTTGTGAGGTAACAGTTCTTCTTCCATGCCGATCAAAAAAACATGGGGAAATTCAAGACCTTTTGAGGCGTGTAGTGTCATCAAGCTGACCATGTCATGTTCCTGTTCAGCTTCATTGCGATCCAACATATCCATTAAAGTCATGTGAGCAACCACGGTTTCAAGACGTTTTTCGTCCCCCTCTTCTTCAATGGCTTTGTTAATGATACGTTCAATCCATGTAATAAAGTCGCGTACATTATTGATTCGGCGCTCTGCTTGCTTAGGATTACTAGCGGTTTCATGCAGCCAGTTGTCATATTCAATCTGCTCAATTACCTGCTTAATAAATGAACTAACTTCTTCTCCTTGTATTGAATCTGCCTGTTTTATCCAGTCGAGTAACAATTCTCCGAAGTACTGAACTCGTTTAAGCGCTTTATCTTGTAAAACCGTGCTTAAGCCAAATTCTTGTGTCGCATCGAACAGGCTGATATTACGATTGGTTGCATAAGCTGCGAGTTTCTCTAAGGTACTGGCTCCAATCTCTCGTCGCGGAGTGTTAACGACCCTAAGAAAAGCGGCATCGTCATCCGGGTTTACGATGACCTTGAGGTAGCTCATTACATCTTTTATTTCGGCATGTTCAAAAAAGGATTTACCGCCGGAAATAATGTAGGGAATATTCTGTTCGCGCAGAGCTCGTTCCATTAAGCGGGCTTGGTGATTACCTCTATAAAGAACAGCATAATCACGGTTCTTAGTCCGGTTTTTGAATTTGTGGACAATAATCTCTGAGGCAACTCTTTCAACTTCTTGATTTTCATTAGCACAAGAGATGATGCGTAGATGATCTCCCATGCCCATTTCACTCCAGAGCTTTTTTTCAAACACGTGCGGGTTGTTTGCGATTAGATGGTTAGCAGATTGCAATATCCGGTTACTGGAACGGTAGTTTTGTTCAAGTTTAATTAACTCTAGTAGGGGAAAATCCTCTTTAAGCATGGCTAGGTTTTCTGGTTGTGCACCACGCCAGGCATAGATTGATTGGTCGTCATCGCCGACTACAGTAAAGCGTGCTTGAATACCTACAAGTTGTTTAACCAGGGTGTATTGTGAGGCGTTGGTGTCCTGGTACTCATCAACTAAAAGATAGCGAACTTTGTTTTGCCACTTATCAAGTATTTCTGGATTTTCACTAAATAGTCTTACAGGCAACCCTATCAGGTCATCGAAGTCGACAGCATTATAGGCATGTAACTGTTTCTGGTAAGCATCATATAGGATTGCTCTAGCCTGTTGTTGTGCATCTTCAGCATTCTCTAAAGCTTGTTGCGGAGAAATATGAGCATTTTTCCAGTTTGAAATATCCCACTGAACTCCGTCCAATACTTCAGGATCGAGTGTCTGTTTACTCATCAGCTCTTTAAGAATTTGACCACTGTCAGTGGCATCCATAATTGAGAAGTTTGCTTTGTAGCCAAGAGCTTTATATTCTCGGCGAAGAATGTTCAATCCCAAGTTGTGAAAAGTAGAGACATTTAGGCCTTTGCTATTCTCGTCTTTAAGCAGTTTGGTAACTCGTTCTTTCATCTCTTTAGCGGATTTGTTGGTAAATGTTACCGCGTAGATGTTGTGTGGCCGCACATCGCAGCTGCGGATTAGATAAGCGATCTTTTCTGTAATTACACGAGTTTTGCCAGAGCCTGCACCCGCTAGAACTAGTACTGGTGTATCAACGTGCTTAACGGCAGCTAATTGTCGGTCATTTAGGCCATGCATTTTTAAAATGAAACAAGCTTTTAGTATGAAAATAGGGCGGCTATTTTAGCAGGAAACTGAATTAAGGATAATTTGAATCCAAAACTAATATGTCTTTATTGGTGTTGCTCTTTGTACTTTATGACCCTATGCAGCACCTTGACAAAATGCTTGACTAAAACAGGGTCAAAGTGAGAACCAGAATGGCTTTGAAGATAATCCAAAGCCTTGTCGTGATGCCAGGCTTTTCTGTACGGCCGAGTCGAAGTTAAAGCGTCATAGACGTCGCAAACCGCAACGATTCTGCCTTCAATTGGTATATCCTCGCCTTTAAGGTGGTTTGGATAGCCGCTACCATCCCATTTTTCGTGATGGGTTAAACAGATGGATTTTGCAAGCTTTATGGTTTCGCTTTCCGTTTCCCCAAGAATATCATGCCCAATCTGAGCATGCTCTCTGACGATTTTGATCTCATCCGGATTTAGTTTACCTGGCTTTAGAAGAATATCATCTGGAATGCATATTTTGCCAACATCATGAAGTGTACTTGCGTGTTGCAGCTGCTTGGCCTCTTTTTCTGAGTAACCGAAACTCTTTGCTAGAAGGTAGCAACTGTAGCTCATTCTAAGGATATGTTGTCCGGTATTCTCTTCTCTGTATTCTCCGGCTCTGCCCAGTACTCTTATAACTTCAGTTCTCGACTTATCTAATTCATAGGCATTATCAAAACTATTGGAAAGTTTTTTTGAGTAGAGGCGAGCAGACCCAAAAATAAAAATGATGGCAATAGAAATTAGAATGGATTCGACCGGTGCTACCGGGTGAGATTGAAACTGGAAAAATGTATAGGCTGTGATCGTTGAGAGCAGGTTTAGTGTTAAGTACATCTGCCAGCTGGAAGCTGCCGAGAGAATAGATGACCCTAAATAGCCAATCAAAATCATTAGTGCGATTAGATCATAGGATTCATTGCCATAGTGCATAATAAATATATAGGCAATTGACCAGAAAACGCTGGTGCCAAACAGTAAAATGTAGTTTCTCGTTGAGAGCGTGTTTAGTTGGAGCTTTTTTTCATCTTTATTATTAAGGTAATTACTGGCAAGTTTTAGCCTAAAAACAGATATGCCAAGCATGGTTAAAATCCAGGGGATTGAGTACTCAAGAGGTACAAGCGTGGCATTGAGTATATAGAATACACCGAGAGCAAGCGCAATATTGGCAGAGACAGTCAATCGAGATTCATTAAAGTAATGCTCTATGTTTTGTTATGTATTCGACCTTAGTCATAGAGCAATGCCTTGATTTGAAATCGATCTTTATTAAATCTCTCCAGTATTAAATACTATTCAACAACTACACAGAATGCAATTAAGGTTTACAAACAATGAATTCTATTGAACAGCTTAAACAAGATATTTGTTTTCAGGCCAATTTAAAAGGCCATGAATTAAAATTCAATTCTACGTGGGGCATATTTTCTCCTCGTGAGATAGATTCGGGAACTGAGCTGTTTTTGAAGTACTTAAGTTTAAAAGAAGACGAAGTTGCCCTGGATATCGGTTGTGGCTATGGTCCTATTGGATTATGCATTGCGGCTTGTGCTCCCAAAGGTGAAGTTCATATGGTAGACAAAGATTTTGTTGCGGTTGATTATGCCAACAAAAATGCTCAACAGAATCGAATCAAAAATGCGCAGGCCTATCTCTCAAACGGATTAAGTCATGTACCAAAGGATATTCAGTTCACAACGGTTGTTTCAAATATTCCCGCTAAGGTTGGCAAAGAGATGTTGAATATTATGCTATACGATATCAACCGGCAACTGGCACCAGGCGGTCAGTTAGTTGTGGTGACCATTAATGGTTTGCGCCAGTATATGAAGCGTAATTTCATGGAGGTGTTTGGCAATTACGAAAAAGTTAAACAAGGCAAAGACTATACGATTTCTCGCTGTGTCAAAAAGTAGTTTTGGGATAGTTCTGGATAACTAAAATTATCGATGATTGTTTCATGAAAACAAGGAGACTGAATCGCCACTTAAACCCTAGAGACCTTTCAGCCTCATTGCTTACTATTTCTGGTATTCAACGGCTGAGAATTGATTATTCCAAGGATAAAGTCGAAGCCGCTTGCATTCCTGCTTCAAAAGTTTAACGAAGCTTTCAGAAACCGCTTTGTCATGGCAATTTCCTTTTCGACTTCTACTGACCTGACCTCTAAGTTATCGAATTCAAGAAACTGGTTCAAGTCAGAATTTTTTAATCGGTCCAGATTGTGTTAGCTACGTGAATAAGCGCGTGGATCGATATTGGATAGTCTGAAGGGATGACGAACAGTTGTATTTGCTTGGTTTTCTTTGATCAACAGGCAGCCACTCTAGCCGATCCCGATCTTATCGAGTCGGTAAAGAGCTTATGTGGGACTGCCGTCGTCTTATGGCTGAAGAGTTATATAAGTATAAGGTCAGAAGGGTTTAATGAGTAACCTTCTCCATCAAATCCGTTAATTGCAGTTGCAGTCGAAAGAATAATTGTCTGAGATAACATTGAATCAGGAATTAATGGGAGCGTCGCCTCATCTTCAAA
>DBOI01000164.1 GCA_002299245.1 Hydrogenovibrio sp. UBA650 | reverse complement strand
AGAGATAACCGCTGGGAGCGCATTCAGGAAGCCTATGACTTAGTTTGCTGTGGAGACGGAGAGTTTAAAGCAGAATCCGCAGCAGAAGCTGTTGAAATGGCCTATGAACGCGGTGAGACTGATGAATTTATTCAAGCCACAACTATCTTGAATAAGAAAGGCAAGAAAACACGTATCAAAGACGGTGATTCAGTGATCTTTATGAACTACCGTTCAGATCGTGCACGCCAGATGACGGCTGCTTTCATTAAGAGCGACTTTGGGAGTTTCCACCGTTGTAAAACACCGGTTCTTTCTGAATTTGTAACTCTTACCGAATACAACAAGAACTTTGAAAACTATGGCGCCACTATCGCCTACCGTCCTACCAAATTGATCAATACTTTTGGTGAAGTGATGGCCAAGAAAAAACTCCGTCAACTGCGTATTGCAGAAACAGAGAAATACGCCCACGTTACTTTCTTTCTAAATGGTGGCGTTGAAGCGCCATACAAAGGTGAAGATCGTATCTTGATCCCATCTCCTCAAGTCAAAACCTACGACTTAAAGCCAGAGATGAGTGTCCCAGAGTTAACGGAAAAACTGCTTGAAGCCATTGAGTCAGATAAATACGACACTTTCATTTGTAATATTGCCAATCCAGACATGGTTGGGCACTCGGGCATTATGCAAGCCTGTATTGCCGCAGTAGAAGCAGTTGATGAAGCCCTAGGAAAAATCCTTGACGCAATTGAAAAAGCCGGAGGGCAGGTCATTGTTACAGCAGACCACGGTAATATTGAAACCTTGTTTGATGAAAAAACAGGCAAGCCGCTTACCTCACATACAACCAACCCTGTGCCTCTAGTATATTTCGGACCAAAAGAGGTTGAGTTGAGAGACGGTGCTACACTGCCTGATGTTATGCCAACAATGCTTGACCTAATGGAAGTTAAACAACCTGAAGAAATGACTGGCTTAAGTATAATCAAAAAATAGGCCTGTCAAATCTACAAAAAAGGCCGTTTCAGGCCCTTTTGTTTTTTTCGATGTTGGTAAAACTAGAAAAAAAAACGAAAACGCCTTAAGCTTAATTCAGTTTTCTATTGAGCAATGATTTTATGACTGAGATAGAACAACCAACCTATTGGCTATTTGCTATCAACCTGATTTTGATCACGGTTGCTGTCATTCATATGCTCTATCAAAAGCGCTCACCGCAAAGCCTTTCTACCTGGCTACTCGCAATCCTGTTATTACCGATCATAGGCGTTGTCATCTATTTTATTTTTGGATTGCGAAAATCTTATAGCAAACGTTACAAAGCTAGAATCACCCAAAAACCGATTATCCAACTGGACAAAACCCTTGGAATCAAGGCAGACATCGACCTTATTCTGAACAGCAATCGCATTGCCGGTTCCAGTGAACACAATCAAATAGAGATGATCGATGATGATGTCCAAGCTTATAAGACTTTAATAGAACTAATCGAGCAATCCCAAAAGCAGATATCGATTGAAACCTATATTTTTGAAGTGGATAAAACGGGTCAAGCGATTATCGATGCATTGATCAATAAAGCCAAACAAGGGGTTGAAGTCAGGTTGTTATTAGATGCCATTGGATCCTTCTCACTCTATTTAAATTCCAAACCACTGGCAGAATTAAAAAAAGCCGGCGGCCAAGTGGCTTTTTTTCAACCAATTTGGCCAAATATCATTACCAATCAAATCAACCTGAGAAACCACCGAAAAATCTACCTTTTTGACCAACAAACCCTTCTCACTGGTGGACTCAACCTAAGTGATGACTACCTCGGCGAAACTGAACAATCAAGGTGGTTGGATCTACTTTTTCAAATTCAAGGGCCAGCCTGTTTTCACTACCAATATATTTTCAACGAAGATTGGTTTTATACCACTAAAGAAAAGCTATCTCCGGCAAACATCTCTGCAGCAAATGAAGGCAGCGAAGTTTTACAGGCGATTCCATCCGGCCCAGATATTGAGAGCGACACTCTATACGAAGTGTTATTACATGCAATTTATCAAGCTAAAGAAGAGATAAGGATTGCATCTCCGTATTTCATCCCCAATAACAATGTTATGAACGCCTTATTAATTGCAATCAAACGCGGAATCAAAGTCATACTGCTAACCCCTGAAAAATCGGATCACTGGATATTCGATTTCGGACGTAGCTCCTATACCCGAGAGCTAATTGAAGCTGGTGGAGAAGCATATTATTACCCTCACAAAATGATGCATGCAAAACTTATTCTCATTGACCGAGAACTCGCAATTAGTGGTTCAGCAAACCTGGATTACCGCTCACTGTTTTTGAACTATGAGATGGTTCATACGATTTATTGTCAAACCACTTTGGACAAGCTGATTCAATGGTTTACAACCCATCAGAAGATGGGCACACTTTACAAACCTCCGCCGTCAAGACTTACTCGTTTCATCGAAAATATGTCTCGAATTATCGCCCCTATCCTATGAGCTTGGCTCTATGAAATACTGGCAGCGCATCATGTACCATCCTCAGTATTCGCCGATTTCAGATTACACGGCACAAGAGCCTCTGCCGAACACATTTACCCTGCTGAGCTGGAATTTACAAAAAGTTGATTTTTCACTGTTTCAACCACGATCAATTGAGCAACTACTTAAAATTGAAGAAGCCCATATTCTTTCACTGCAAGAAGCCAGAGTCACCGAAAACCAGAATACTTTTTTTGGGCTGCCTTTTGTTATGGCACCCAATATTGAAACCCAAAACAATATATACGGAGTCTTAACAGCCTCTGCCTATCAACAAAAAGTTCACCGGCAGGTTTTGACCTCTAAACGCGAGCTTGGCGTAGCCACTCACAAACCTGCAATCATTACCCAGCACATGATGGCTGATCAACAGCTACTCACTCACATTAATATCCACGCAATTAACTTTGTACCGCACTATGTGTTTAAAAAAGAGTTGCAGCTGTTATTGCACCAACTGGAAACCATTAAAGGACCTATGATCTTGAGCGGAGACTTTAACACCTGGAACAAAACCAGGTTGGCAAGTTTGATGCATTGCACTCACAGGCTTAAGTTGAACAAAGTCGAGTATCCAGATATTCGTCCAATCAAAACTCTAAACCGCCAACCTTTAGATCATATTTTCTATCGTGATTTAACATTGGAACACTCAAAAGCGCTACGAGTACCCCATATCTCAGATCACAACCCAATTATTGCGAGATTCACAACGACTATTTAAGATAAGTTAGAAATTAGCTCAGATTAAGCTCTGACTAAACCCAATATAAAGAGGTATCTGCTTTTGGAACTAGCAACAACATTACAGGCTCTCGGTGGTTTAGGTATTTTTTTGCTTGGTATGGTAATTATGACCGACAGCCTAAAAAAGCTGGCCGGAGATCGCTTGCGCTTAACGCTATTCGAGCTCACCAAAACACCGGTTTCTGGAGCCGCTACTGGTGCCTTAACAACCGCTATTGTTCAGTCATCGAGCGCCACAACTGTCGCAGCAGTAGGTTTTGTTGGTGCTGGATTAATGACTTTTTCCAATGCACTGGGAATTATATTTGGAGCCAATATCGGAACAACTATTACAGGCTGGATGGTTGCACTGTTTGGATTCAAGTTATCTATTGACAGTTTTGCCCTGCCCTTGATTTTCATTGGCGTTCTGCTCCGCTTATTATCTTCCACAAAACTCGCCACCTTAGGGCTTGTCATTGCTGGGTTTGGTTTATTGTTTGTCGGTATTGAGCTTTTGCAAACAGGAATGGCAGACATGATAAACCTGTTCAATTTCGCACAACTATCAACAGACAGTATTTTTGGTCTTTTAAAACTGGTATTGATAGGTCTGGCATTTACCCTTGTAACTCAATCTTCCAGTGCTGGTGTCGCGGTTACTTTAACCGCTCTATTCAGTGGCATGATCGAGTTTGAGCAAGCAGCCGCGTTAATTATAGGAATGGATGTGGGCACCACTGTTAAATCATGGATTGCCAGCCTAGGCGGAACAATTGGAGCCAAACGTACTGGCCTGTCGCATGTTGTATATAATTTAATGACGGCAGTTATGGCTTTGCTGTTAATTACTCCTTATATCGCTATCATTAATTGGATTTTCCCCGGTGCAACCACTGACAATGCTGAGTTGGCTCTGGTTGGTTTTCATTCATTCTTTAACTTAATTGGTGTGCTTGCAATCCTGCCATTTACTCGCCAATTTGCCAGTTTGATCGAAACAATCATTCCCGATAATCGGACAAACTTAACCAATAAATTAGAACCAAAATTATTAGAAGTACCTGAGTTAGCGTTAAATGCTGTTCAACAAACCCTACTGATTCTACATAAAGCCTTATTAACCCTACTTCACAAACGGCTTGTGAATGAAAACGTCAGCGAACACCATATCACCCAGTTACAACTCGAATTGGATGAAACTCAGGTTTATTTAGATCGAATTCACCTTCAGCCAGATCAACACGCTTTATGGAAACGCTTGGTCTCTATGATTCACTCCCTCGATCACCTGCAACGTCTTCATGAACGCTGTGAAGAAGAGGCTGATCGAGCTATCGCAAGTAAAAGCTTCCCTACCCTCGCCAAAGCCAACCAAAGACTCACTGAAACATTGCCTATTATTCTTTCTGAGGTTAAACACAATAAGTTTTCAAAAGCTGTAAGTATCACTCGGGAACTAAATGACTCAATCAGCCACGAAACTGAGAACTATCGAAATATTATGGTTGAAAAAATGGGGCGTGGAGAAATTGAAGCAGACCAGTGCTGGGACTCACTGGAGGCAGTGCGCTGGATGAACCGGGTTTCGCACCACCTCTATAGAATCAGCTACCATTTACAAAAATCTTTATAGCTGATTTGGGCAAAGAACCAACCTTAAGCTGCTGGCTCCTCTTTTTTGCAAGAAGAGACTTTTAACAGCGGATAAAACGGACAGAACTTAAACAGCCCAGTAAGCAATGGGATAAATCCAATTGCTAATATAAGCATGCTTCCAGCCCAAGCACCGTATCCAATTAACGCGGCCCCAACAATAATTCTTAAAGCTCTATCGATTCCACCAACATTACACCCCATAACGACATCTCCTCAATTTTTAAAAACTCGGAATTCAAAACAATAATTCCCGTTTGCAGTATGACAAGCAGTGATGTACAGGTATGTAACTTAAGTCACACAGCGTTTATTGATGATTGTTTAAGGTTCGGCCAATCACGTCTCTTAAAAATCCCAGCCTGCTGAAAATGTGGCGAAAATAATTTTTTCGCCACAGCGACTCTTTTTGCAACCATTCTTCAAGCTGGATTAAAGAAATCACATATCCTTTAGTGGTAATTTCTGTTTCTGCTATCACAGGCCTGTAGATTTTTATAAAGTTCATAAACAAAAAAGGCTCCATTAAGGAGCCTTCTTAAACTGCAAATCAGCGATTAATACACATCGCGGACGTAGCGCTTAGCTTTCTTCAAAGCATTTACATAATCTTCTGCCGCAGCACGATCCATATTACCGTTTTCCATGATTAGTTCATGCAGCGCATTATCTACATCTTTCGCCATACGGAAAGCATCACCACAGATGTAGAAGTAAGCGCCATTCTCTAACCACTGAAAGAACTCAGCACCGTGCTCACGCATGCGGTCCTGAACATAGATTTTTTCTTCCTGGTCACGTGAGAAAGCGAGATCAAGACGTAGGAAACCAGAGTCAACCATCGCTTCTAACTGCTCACGGTAGATAAAGTCATTGGCTGCATTACGGTCACCAAAGAACAACCAGTTCTTACCATCGGCAACACGCGCTTGACGCTCTTCAAGGAAGCCACGGAATGGTGCGATACCAGTACCTGGACCAACCATAATAA
>DBOI01000123.1 GCA_002299245.1 Hydrogenovibrio sp. UBA650 | reverse complement strand
GGCCTGCCGAGTAAAAAACCTTGAATCTCGTCGACGCCTAGAGCCCTTAAAAATTCAAGTTGTTCGTTGTGTTCAACACCTTCGGCAATAATTTTCAGATCCATGGCTTGAGCCATTGCAACAATAGCTGATGTCAGCTGTTGATCCGAAGAACCTTTATCGGTGCAGTTATTAATAAAAGCGCGATCAATCTTGAGATAGTCAAAAGGGTACTTTTGCAAATAGCTTAGAGAGGAGTACCCGGTACCAAAATCATCAAGTGCAATGGAAACCCCTACCTGTTTGAGCGATTGCAATAGGTCAAGCTCAAAGTTTTCATTAATTAACACCCCTTCAGTCACTTCAAGATTTACCGATGAGGCTTTTAAATCGATGTTTGAGAGCAGGTTTTTGATTTTGTCAATTAATCGCTTATCCCTGAATTGAACAGGAGAGAGGTTAACTGAAATTTTAAGCTCTTCAAGATCATAACTGGCCTGCCAATTCTTTAGTTGGCACAGTGATTCGTTTAAAACAAACTCGCCTATATCGAGAATTTGTCCAGTCTGTTCTGCGATGGGAATGAATTCAACAGGGGAGATGGAACCAAGTTTTTCACTATTCCAACGCAACAGGGCTTCGAGACCTACGAGTTTGGTTGTGCTAGCTTCAAATTGAGGTTGGTAAACCAGAGTAAACTCTTTATTGTTAATTGCATTTGTCAGTTGTTGTTCGATAGATATACGACGCATAAACTGGATGTTCATCTCTTCTGTGTAGATTGTATAGTTGTTACGTCCGGTATCTTTGGCATGGTACATGGCGACATCTGCCTTTTGCAGCAGGTTATCGGCATCATGCCCATCTCTCGGATAAATAGAGGCCCCTAAACTAATGGTAGTAATTAGCTCGTGGTCTTTGGTTGAGATAGGTCTTCTGAAGGCTTCAATAATCTCTTTAGCAATGCTGGGAAGTAAAGCCAGGACTTTCTTTGCCTCAATAACCATCACAAACTCATCACCACTTAAACGCCCAACAAAGCTCGGTAGATGGTCGTTTTTTTTGAGAAGGTTGGCGGCTCCCTTTAAAAGTTCATCTCCAGCATCATGGCCTAAGGAATCATTGATTTTCTTGAAGTTATCAAGATCGATAAAGAGCACAGCAATTTGTTTTTTTTGTTGTGTGGCTTCTGCGATTTTTTGTTCAAGAAGTTCAATTGAATAGAGTCTATTTGGCAGGCCTGTAAGATTGTCAAAATGTGCTTGATTCCAGATGTTCTGTTCATGTTGTTGACGTTCGGTAATATCGGATATTACCAATACAACAAGCTCTTCTTGTGAAAGCTCCATTTTTGTCAGCTGAATTTCACCGGTAAATTCAGCGTGGTTGCCATCTATCGCTTTAAGAGTTGTGTGTCTGATTTCTAGCCGACCGTGTGATGGGCTGCCAAACAACCTGATTACCTTGTCAACCGCATAGCTGCGATCCTGTTGGCTGAACAGCATTTCAAACTGCTTGCCAACCACAGCTTCGGACTCATAACTAAACAAGGTTTCCGCTGACTGATTAAAGACCACAATGTTGAGTTTTTTATCAATAACAATGATCGCATTAGGTGTTACATCAAGCAGAGTTTCAGTACGGTTTTGACTGTCTTCAAGCTCGGCAATCATCTTCTCCATTTTTGCTTTGCGTTCTGAGCCCTCTTGTAGAGTCGTAATGAACTTTTCAGAGGCATTTTTCAAGGGTTCAAGATAGTGATCGTCAATATCGGGCAGATCGATATCAGTTTTGCCTCTAGATAGGTCGCGCAGTACATCGGTGTATGCAAGCAAATCTTTTGATAACAGATTGGCGGTTTTCAGGCCAATAATAATCATAATAACCAGTATCAACACGGTGAAATAAGGCAGCCATTGGTGACTTCTAAGAGATATTTCGACCAAGTCAACGTTATCTTCTAGTTTTTGAACCGATTCATTGCTTATCAACAATAAACGCTCACTGATAAGTTGAATGGCCATATTTGCTTCTTTAAGTTTCAGATTCGCCAGATTGGCATCTACTGTGGCAATTTCAACAATATTAACCACCCGGTTTCTGTAATCTTCAAAGGGGGTTCGCATATCATGCTTAAGTACTAATTCATGCCTTGTTTTCATAATGGCATCAAATTCGTGTTCGATTGAGTGAAGCTGATTAATAATTTTTTTCCCACTCAAATAAACGTGTTCCTCATCCGGCTTTATGATTGCCTCAATAAGTAGGTTGTTAAGTAAGGTGTGGTTTCGGGTCAAAAGTAAGCTGATACGATTAAGCTTGGCTATTTGTGGTAAGTCTGTCTGTTGAAGCTCTTCAAATGTGCTCTGGTTCTCTTTAAAAACATAGTTTCCTGCTATAAATAAGGTAACCGTTAAAAAGACTGCGAGAATGGGGGTAATTAGAAATCTGGTCTTAAGAGACAGCGCCTTGATAAAACTCATCCAGTCTCAAGCTCCCTGCATCAGTCCAGTTTGGCCCAGTAGTCAGGTAGAATTTTGCCTAAATACTCAATTTCAGTGCCGCGATTTTTAAACACCACTACCACCCCTTCAGGTTTTGGCCAGACCCCGAGTCCATCTTTAAGATTGGAACTGTGACCAACAAAGGCGTAGTTATTTCCATCAATTGGGGTGGATAACATCATCTGCTTGAGTCTATCACCTAGCTGTTTAGATTCAACTCTATTTTTGGAGATAGAAAACTGCAGATCAAACCTGACTTCGTAGTCTCCAAAAACATTGTTTGCGGTGTCTTTGCAGCGGCAATACGGACTCGACCAGACTCTTTCTGCAGTAATCTCCAGTTGATTGAGTTTGGCACCAATCAGCTTGGTTTGTTTTATGCCTGCAGGTGATAAGTTTCTTTGTTGTTCGCATTTAGCATTTGTCGGTTTAAAAAAATCCCGCTCTTCCAGATTGGTTTTACCGTGGCGAACATAAAGGATGTATCCGCCTTTTTGCAACATCTTGATTAGTTGGTCACTTGTTAACTGTTGAGACTGGCTGTAGACAGCAGGAGAAATCATCCACAAACTGAGTATGAATAAAAAAAGGCGATAAATTAAACTCTTTAAGTTTTTCATTCTGTCAAAGATGTTTATAGACTCTTTCCATAGCTTAACACAGTGAGTGTACGTACCTCTACCACCCGCTGTTAATTGCTCGAGATTTTTTATGCCTATCAGCAT
>DBOI01000066.1:2521-4253 GCA_002299245.1 Hydrogenovibrio sp. UBA650 | reverse complement strand
AGTTTTGTTTTTTTGCTCATTACAGCAGATCCTTGCGTAGCTTATTTAATAAGTCCTCACTCTTGGCAAGGGATTGATGCAGCAAATCCAGCAATTCAGCACTACTTTTCATTTCAGCTTCTGCGGGTTGGGTGGGGTTTTTTATATCTAAATCCCACTCTTTTAAATCTTCTATTTTTACTTTCCAGGCTAAGTCTGTTTCTTTTCGATCATGCCACCAGTCAATCAACGGCTTAAACTCGTTAAACTGTATCGGCTTGGTTTTGGAATAGCTTTTTTGCCCTTCGGGTAATTTATGCTCGTAATACCAGATTTCTTTGGTCGGTGTGCCTTTTTCAAAAAACAATAAATTGGTGCTAACAGTGGCAGGAAAAAAGGTGCTTTGTGGTAGGCGCACAATGGTATGTAAATTACATTCAGTGAGTAATTTTTCACGAATACGGGCTTTCACGCCATCGCCTGTAATTGAACCATCAGGCAAAACAATGGCGGCTCTGCCTTTGGCTTTGAGCAGTTGAATTATTAAGATGACAAACAGATCAGCCGATTCTTTGCAGCGATAAGTGGCAGGAAAGTTGGTTTCTACCCCTTCGGCAATGCTTGCACCAAAGGGTGGATTGGCAAGAATGACATCGACCCGATCTTTTTTGCCGATGCTGTTGTATTCTTTTTTTAAGCTGTCGATGTAGTGATAATCGGGGACATCTATTTCATGCAATATCAGATTGGTTAATCCCAGCACATAGGCAACGGGTTTAAGTTCCCATCCTGTGATGCTCTGTTGTAAGATTTGTTCATCTTCCACCGTATGCACATCGTTTGCTCTGATATGGTCAATGGCGGCGGTTAAAAATCCGCCTGTACCGCAAGCAGGGTCTAGTACCTGTTCACCCAGTTTTGGGTGAGTCATTTGGGTCATTAACTGGGTAACGGCTCTGGGCGTGTAATATTCGCCTTTGTTTCCTGCATCACGCAGTTCTAATAGGATGCTTTCGTACAAATCACCAAACAGATGCTTGTCTTCAGATTTATTAAAATCCACTTCATTGAGCTTGTTGATGACCTTGCGCATCTCATAGCCCGATTTCATGTAGTTGTTGTTGCCGTCAAACACTTCTTGAATGAGTGCCGAGCGCTGGCTGGGTTGTTTTTGTACCAGTGTTTTCAGGGTAGGAAAAAGTTTATTTTCGATAAATTTAATCAGTTCTTCACCCGTGATACCTTCTTTATCGGCTGCCCACACACGCCATTGCAAGGATTCTGGAATAGCAGAGGTATAATCCTCTTTGATGAGTTCTAATTCTTGGTCTTTGTCATCCATGATTTTAAGAAACAACATCCAGCCTAGTTGCTCTAAGCGTTGAGCATCGCCAGAGATGCCGCGATCTTGGCGCATAATATTACGAATGTTACTGATGACTGCACTGATATTTGCCATTTAAGACGCCTTGTCTTGTGGTTGATAGAGGGCTTGTTCAAGTTCACCCAATGCTTGTAGATAGTTGGCTTTACTGCCAAAGGTTTTAATAATTTCTATGGGTGATCCGTGTTGATTGAGTGGATCGAGCTTTAATACTTCCATACTTTCAATGGTGCTTAGACCATCTTGGGCATATTTTTCTAACAAGCTATTGATGACGGCTTGGGCTTGCTGGTTGTATTTTGCGAAGTAGTGGCGTTTTTTGACTTGTTCTGCCCGTTCTTTGCGGGTGAGTGGTGGTTGATCAAAGGC
>DBOI01000066.1:0-2169 GCA_002299245.1 Hydrogenovibrio sp. UBA650 | reverse complement strand
AAATCAAAAAAGATGCCTTGTTCTTCGAGTGCTTGGATAATCGCGGTTTTTTTCTCGGCATGGTTCCAGCTTTTTAAGAAGTCTTTAAGGCTGGCGTATTGTTTATGGATATTTTTCTTGGTGTAGTCCTTAAAACTTTCGGTGATGATTTTTCCATCAGCACCTAAATATTGCACTCGTTCGTTAATCACCTGAACCAATACACCATTGACCTTTATTTTTTTTCGGGGTGAGCCTTCAATTTCACCACCGCCTTCTATATAGGGCGGCTCTGGCTCATGAATTTCTAGCTCTTCACCCGTTTCATGGTCTATGATGGGGTAATCGTTACTTTCATCTTCAAGCCCTGCCAAATCATCCTCTTCGCCCAATTCTTTGACAATCACGGGATCACCATCGAAATCAGGATCGGCAAATAGGTTGGTTACATTCCTGAAATCCATGATGGTAAAATATTGCTTGCCGTATTCTTCATTAATACGGGTTCCGCGTCCTATAATCTGCTTAAATTCGGTCATCGAGGCGATATTGCTATCCAAAACAATCAATTTGCAGGTTTGTGCATCAACGCCTGTGGTCATTAATTTTGAGGTGGTCGCAATAACAGGATAGGTTTCACTGGGGTTAATGAAATTATCTAACTCGCGTTTTCCTTCTTCGTTATCCCCCGTAATTTGCATGATGTATTTATTATTTTGCTTGAACAAGTCAGCATTTTCATTGACTAAGGCGGATCGCATCCCTTCGGCGTGTTCAATATCAATACAAAAGGCAATCGTTTTTGCAAAACGGTCATTGCCTTTTAAAAATTCTGTAATTTTTTCTGCCACTCGTTTACGGCGTTCTTCAACAACGATATTTTTATCAAAGTCACTGCGGTTATAAATTCTATCTTCAACCAATATTCCGTCTTTGTCTTTAAAGCCTTTGGGTGGTCGCCAACCTTCGGTGTCAATATCCAGCGTGATTTTCACCACTTTATAGGGGGCTAAAAACCCATCGTCTATGCCTTGTTTTAGGGAATAGGTATAAATAGGTGTGCCAAAGTAGTCTTGGTTGGATACTTCTTTAGTTTCTTTGGGGGTTGCGGTTAAGCCTATGTGGGTTGCGTTGTTAAAATAGGCGAGAATTTCACGCCATTTGCTGTCTTCTTTGGCACTTCCTCTATGACACTCATCTATGATGATAAGGTCGAAAAAATTAGGGCTGAATTGTTTATAAGCATCTTCTGTTTTGCTGTCGGATAGACCTTGATATAAAGCGAGATAAACATTATAAGCGGTATCAATTTGCTTGTTTTTAATGATATTCATAGCATCTTTAAAATGCCTGAAATCACCCCTTGCTGTTTGGTCTATGAGTGCGGTTCTATCGGCTAAAAAAAGAATGCGTTTTTTAGCACCACTTTTCCATAAGCGGTAAATAATTTGAAAAGCGGTATAGGTTTTACCTGTACCTGTCGCCATCACTAAAATCAGGCGTTGTTGTTGTTTTGCAACTGCTTCAATGGCTCTGTTAATAGCTATTTGCTGATAGTATCGAGGGGAACGCCCTGACGCATCATGAAAATAATCTTGTGAAACAATGGTTTCAATCTCTGGTGCAGATATACCTTTGTATTGTTTGTACTTTTTCCATAATTCTTCAGGTGTTGGAAATTGATCTAAAGATAACTCAGTTTCAATTTGCCCGTCATTATTGGTTTTATCATGGAAGTAAAAGCCATCACCATTGCTGCTAAACACGCAAGGGATGTCAAGAATATCCGCATAATCTAAAGCTTGCTGAATACCCGACTTTAAGCTATGTTTGTTGTCTTTTGCTTCGATAATGGCAATAGGGAGATTGGGTTTGTAGAACAAAATATAGTCAGCAAACTTTCTCTTTCCACGGGTGGTTAATTTACCTTTGACATAAATCCGACCATCGGTAAAAAACACTTCTCGGCTAAGCTGAGTTTGTTCATCCCAGCCTGATTTTAAAATAGCGGGTGTGATGAATTTTGCCTTAATATCTGATTCTGACAGGTCTTTTTTATTCATTGCTTCCTTCTTTTTTCATTCTGTCAGGTTACCACGGTAGTTGGTTTAGCACACATAACGACCAAGTTCAGCGAGCGGTTTAAGGAGACACTTAACAACTGATTGAAATTCTGCGTGGACTTCTAGC
>DBOI01000080.1 GCA_002299245.1 Hydrogenovibrio sp. UBA650 | reverse complement strand
GCTTCTGGCATGGCAGTTTTGGAAACCGATCGATTTTCCAGCATATATGAAACTCCAGATGGAACCCTAAGGTTGTCCTCAAGTACATAGAACTCCCCCTTATCATCAATAACCAAGTCGGAGCCGCAGATACAGGCCCAAGCATGGTGTTTGAGCTTCATGCCCTTACACTCTTCACGGTAGTCTTTTGAAGACAGGATGACCTCTGGTGGAATCAATCCATCTTTAATAATGGCCTGGTCGTTGTAAATATCTTCAATAAAAAGATTTAGCGCATCTAGACGCTGAATGAGTCCTTTGGTTACCTGTTGCCACTGTTCATATTCAATGGTTCTTGGCACCAGATCAAAAGGCCAGAGTCGATCAATATTGCCCTTATCACTATAGACCGTGAATGAGATGCCCATTTGAGCAATGGTTTTTTCGGCAATTTTCTGTCTGTTTTTTAGTTCTTCATAACCGAGTTTATTAATGTGCTTAAACATCTCTGATGAGGCCAATCTTGGTTTGCCGTCGCCATCAACGGCTTCATCGAAATAGCCAATGCTAGAGTAATTACTGAGGACTTCCATTGTATTAAATTCCGAATTTTTCTATGACTTAAGCAAAAGTGGTGTTGAAATCCTCTATAACCTTTATATATCAAGGTGTTAGAACTTTTAGACGGTCGAAATTATATAGAAAAATAAATGGCAACCTGTTTTGCGATGTATTTCTGCACCCAAATGGTGCGCACTTGTCCGTAATTCTGTCGTGGATTTTTAAGGTTTGCGACTATGTTTATTTTTAACAGGCCTGTTAAAAGAGCTTTTGTATTTGATTTATAAGTACTTTTTAGCTTTAAGCTAGCGTTGAGTTATTTTGAGTTATTTAACTTTGGCACAAGGGTTGCAATAGTGCAATTTACACCATTTTAAATCAATGCACTGTTTACGTTTTGATAATACACAAGGTTGGTAATGCGAAAACTTCTATTTACAGATTTGGACGGCTCTCTGTTAGACCACCATGATTACAGTTTTTCAGCGGCTCTACCAGCGTTGGAAAAACTAAAACAAAACAATGTTCCTTGCATTCTAACGAGCAGCAAAACGTTTTCAGAAATAATCGATCTTCGCGAGAAACTGGGTAACTCGTGCCCATTTATTGTTGAAAATGGTGCCGGCATTTTCTGGCCTTCAGGTTCCGTTGAAGAGCATGACCTGCCAGATAGTTCAGTGCTGGAAAACTATGGCAATAGCTTCCAGTTTGTATCTATGAACCGGGTACCACTGCGGCAAATGATTGAGCTTGCTCAAAGCCTTAGAGAGAAGTTTGGTTTCAAATTTATTGGTTTTTCAGAGATGAGCTCACAAGAGGTTGTCGATTGTACTGGCTTGGCATTAGATCAAGCTGTCAAAGCCAAGCAAAGAAACTTTTCTGAGCCTCTGTTGTGGCAAGACACAGAAGCAAATTTAATCCAGTTTAAGGCGTTTTTTGAATCTCACGATTTGCAGGTCATTAAGGGCGGACGTTTTGTTCATCTTATGGGCAGATCTAATAAAGGTAAGGCCCTCAAGTTTATTGAAAGTTACTTTCAGAAGCATTGGCAACAAGAGATTAATACCATCGCTTTGGGAGATGGTGAAAATGACGTGCCACTATTGGAGGCCAGTGACTACGCGGTGGTCATTAAATCACCAGCCAATAAGCCGCCAAAAATCAAGCATAAACACAAAGTCCTGACCAAAGATTATGGGCCGGTTGGCTGGAATAAGGCTGTTATTAAATGGCTTTCAGAGACTGTATAAGACAACGGAGTTAATATGGATTTTTATCAAAACGGCATTATTTCTACACTGCATAATTTAGTTGATCGCAGTATTGAAGATATGGAAGCGGATTTAAAAAAGTTTAGTAAATCTCGTCCACTCGGGTTAATTCTTCCAAGCCTGTTTTCTGAATTGGAAACTCCGGCTTTGGCAAAAATAGTCGAAGAGCTTAAAAAGGTTGATTACCTCGATGAGATAGTAGTTGGTTTAGACCGTGCGGATGAAGAACAATATCGCTACGCCTTAAAGTATTTTGCAGGCCTGCCAAATATAAAAGTTATCTGGAATGATGGGCCGCGAATGCGCGCTATTCACAAAAAACTGGTTGAAGAAGATATTGCACCTGAAGCACCGGGAAAAGGAAGAAATGTCTGGTATATGATCGGCTATGTGTTGGGTTCGGATCGGGTCGAATCGGTTGCTTTACATGACTGTGATATTGTGACCTATGACCGTTCACTGTTGGCTCGCCTGATTTATCCGGTGGCAAATCCACATTTCAACTACGCTTTTGCCAAAGGTTTTTACACTCGAATTGCTAACCAAACCATGAATGGCCGGGTTACCCGCCTACTGGTAACACCATTGATTCGGGCGCTCAAGAAAACCGCAGGTGTTCAAAATGAACGCGCTTTGGAGTACCTGGAGCACATCGATTCTTATCGCTATCCTCTGGCTGGGGAGTTTGCCTTTAGAACCGGAGTGATATCTGATCTGCGAATCCCTTCGGACTGGGGTTTGGAGATCGGCGTGCTTTCAGAGATGCGTCGCAATATCAGTTCTAACCGTATCTGCCAGGTTGATATTGCGGATATTTATGATCACAAACACCAGGATTTATCGCCAGATGATGCACAGAAAGGCCTGTCAAAAATGTCGATTGATATCAGTAAAGCATTTTTTAGAAAGCTTGCCGCAGAAGGTGTTTACTTTTCAGAGGAGAGTTTCAGAACCATCAAGGCGACCTATTTCAGAATTGCGCTGGATCTGATTGAGTCCTATCAAAACGATGCAGTAATGAATGGTTTGAATTTTGATGTTCACAAAGAGGAGACCGCTGTCGAGATGTTCTGTGAAAATATTATTAATGCCGGGCGACACTTTTTAGAATCGCCAATGGAAACCCCGTTTATCCCATCCTGGAACCGGGTAGAAGCGGCATTTCCGGAAATACTTGATGAAATTACTGCAGCCGTGATGATTATCGGTCACTGTG
>DBOI01000170.1 GCA_002299245.1 Hydrogenovibrio sp. UBA650 | reverse complement strand
TGTGTCATTGCTAAACCTGTAAAGTTGAGTGTGAGATGCTGATAGACATAAAAAATTCTCTAGTTCTTTAAAAGTGATCTCTGTCATTAAATCTGTGCCGATATCTGATTATTATTAGTAAATGATATGTTATAACATGTGTTTACTTTTTTCGCTCGACTAGGATAGAGATAAATCGATTATGAATAAATTGCAACAAAATTCCGATAAAACCGCTATGGGCCTTTCTTTTCTCTGTGCTTTGCACTGCTTGGCACTGCCTTTTGCTATAATTCTAGTACCTTCACTTGCAGCACTGCCATTGGCTGATGAAGCTTTTCACGTATGGATGGTATTTGTGGTGTTACCTGTTAGTATCTATGCTTTGACAATCGGCATTAAAGGCCATAAGCATTACCGAGTTTTATTGATCGGAGGTGCGGGATTAGCGATACTAACTGTCGCTGCGTTTTGGGGACATGATCTATTTGGTCACGGAGTTGAAAAGGCAATGACTCTTTTGGGGGCGGCACTGATTGCTTATAGTCACTACTGGAACTATCGCCTTAGCCAAACTGAAATGAATGCTGCTTGTGATCAACAAACCTGTAAATAACTAAGTACTGTTAATCAAAGATGTGAGCTATAAACGACTTTTTCCAATCTCAAATGTTCCGACCAATGTCATCACTGGTTTCTTAGGCGTCGGTAAAACCACTGCTATTCTTAACTTACTCAAGTCCAAACCTGAAGGTGAGCGCTGGGCAATTCTGGTTAATGAGTTTGGTGAGGTAGGGGTGGATGGTTCTCTGTTCACTAGCCAGTTTACTGAGGAAAACGGTTACTTTGTAAAAGAGGTGGCCGGTGGTTGTATGTGTTGCAGAGGTGGCGTTTCAATGAAGGTTGGGCTGGACCAGTTGCTTATTAAAGCCAAGCCTGACCGTGTACTGGTTGAACCAACGGGCATGGGGCACCCAAAAGGAGTGCTTGAGATTCTTAAAAGTGAGCAGTACCAAGGCACTTTATCGGTCGAAAATGTCATTACCTTGGTGGATGCGAGAAAGTTGGCCGATCCTCGCTATACAGAACATGAAACTTTTAATCAGCAGATTGCGATTGCAGATGTGGTGATTGGTAATAAAGATGATCTTTACCAAGTCGGAGACAAAAAAGCTCTGCAGACCTATGTTGAAAATAATGGTAAAGGTTCGATCCCGGTTATCTTTACGACCGAAGGCGCTTTTGACACTGTTTTGCTTGGTAGCAAGCAAACGTCAACAGAACAAAAAGCTGAAACCGATTTTTTTCAGTTATCAGCCAAAGAAAATAATGCTAATCAAAAAACGACAGGCCTGCCAAATTCGGATTTACCGGCTTCAGGATTCATTAAGTTAGAGAGCCAAGCAGAGGGGTTGAAGACTATCGGTTGGCGTTTTTCACAGGCCTTTGTTTTTGACCGAAATAAGTTACTTTCGTTAATCGAGAAGATTCAAACCGAACAAATGGCTGAACGCATGAAAGCAGTGGTGATTACCTCTGATGGTTATATAGCAATTAATGCTAATTCAGATAGTTTAAAAGTGTTTGAGGTTGAATCGGTCACAGAAAGCCGTATTGAAATCATTGCGCCAGAAGTCAGTGACGACTGGCAGCAAAGATTAATGCAGTGTTTAAGTTCTTAACTCTCTCTTAATTCTTCTGGCTCAGCTTTACTACCACGGGTGCCAATACCAGTAGGGCGATTAAGTTTGGTACTGCCATTAAGGCATTGAGTACATCGGCCAAAATCAGCACGGTATTAAAGTAGTCTGAGAGGGCTGCACCCGCAAAGACCGCAACTACCCAGAGTACTCGATAGCCAGTAATCACTTTGGTTCCCATAATATACTCAGCGGTTCTCTCACCGTAGTAACTCCAACCAATTAGAGTAGTAAAGGCAAACACTGCCAAACCAATTGCTACAACTACAGCACCAAAGTCAGAATCCAGGCCTGTAGAAAATGCTAGAGCTGTAAGCGGAGAGCCGGTTTCACCACTGGTCCAGACACCGGTAACCATAATCACTAAGGCCGTCATGGTGCAGAGAATAATGGTATCGATAAAAGTCCCAAGCATCGCAATATGACCTTGCTCAACCGGGTTATTGGTTTTGGCTGCGGCGTGAGCAATGGGGGCGGTTCCTAGCCCAGCTTCATTAGAGAATACCCCGCGTGCTACCCCAAACTGAATTGCCAAGATAATACTGGCACCGGCAAAACCGCCAGCTGCCGCATGACCGGTAAAGGCACTTTCAATAATCGTGCTAAAGGCGGCTGGTAAAGCACCAGCGTGTGTGACCAGAATAAACAATGCAAAAGCGATATAGAGAATTGCCATGATTGGAACCAGAGCAGTTGCCGTGTGTGCAATACGTTTGATGCCACCAAACAGAACCAAGCCTACAAGTACCATTAATACCAGGCCTGTAATTTGGTTGTTAATATCAAATGCTTTTTCCATGGCTCCGGCAACCGCATTGGCTTGCACCATATTTCCGATACCAAAGGCAGCAATGGTTCCAAACAGAGCAAAAGCAAACGCCAGAGGTTTCCATTTCTCGTCCATGCCGTTCTTTATGTAATACATCGGACCACCGACATGGCGACCATCTTCATCAACTTCACGGTAGTTCACCGCCAATACCGCTTCACTGTATTTGGTGGCCATTCCCACCAAGGCGGTAATCCACATCCAGAAAATAGCGCCGGGCCCGCCAATAAACAGAGCCGCAGCTACACCGGCAATGTTTCCGGTTCCGACAGTGGCAGCCATAGCAGTCATTAAAGCACTAAAGGGACTAATGTCTCCTTCTTGTTTAGACTTCCGTCCTTTCCAGAGCAGGCTGAAGGCATAGAATAGATTTCTCAGTGGTAGGAATTTAAGTCGAATCGTTAAGTACAGGCCTGTTCCCAATAACAGGATTAACATCACCGGACCCCATGCCCAGCTACTGGCTGTTGAGAGAATACTGTTTATCGATTCCATAAATTCCTCTGTTTATTTTTTTTATCTTTCGCTAAGTTACCGATAATTTTTACAAAAGTCGAGCAAGAATCACTTTCGTGATCATAAGTTTGTTTGTGTAGAATATGGCGATCATCAAAACTATAAAAAAGGGTTTTCTGTGACTATCCAAGTTGAATACAAAATTCTAGATAAACGTTTAGGTAATGAGATTGAGATGCCTCACTACGGCACTAAAGGTTCGGCCGGCCTCGACTTAAGAGCCTGTATTGATGAGACCATGACGATTGAACCGGGCCAAACCGTTCTGATTCCAACCGGCATGGCTATTCACTTAGATGATCCAGGTTTGGCAGCGATGATTCTGCCTCGTTCTGGTCTAGGGCATAAACACGGTATTGTATTGGGTAACCTGGTTGGGCTGATTGATTCTGATTACCAAGGGCCATTAATGGTCTCATGCTGGAACCGCGGCGATACGGCTTTTACAGTTGAAATTGGTGAGCGTATTGCACAGATGGTGATTGTGCCGGTTCTGCAACCAGTGTTTACTGAAGTGGAAGAGTTTGGTGATGAAACTGCACGTGGACAGGGTGGTTTTGGTTCAACAGGAACCAAGTAATCAGAGCTTTTTAGCTAAGGTTCTCAGCATTTGAAAATCTACAGGCCTGTACAAAAGTCGGCTATTTTTTTAACCGCTTCTCTAAGCTGACTTTCGTCACAGGTATAAGCAATCCGAACATGGGTATTGGATTGAAAGTCACCAAAGTCGATTCCTGGAGTGATTGCCACGCCTTTTTGCAGGAGTAGCTCAGAACAGAATTTTTGGCTGTCTTGGGTATATTCTGCGACATCCCAATAGAGGTAAAAGGCGCCTTGAGGCATGGTTTTGATCTTGAACCCATTTTCCTTCATGGCATTGATCAAACTGTTCCTGCGTTGTTCAAATATCTGTCTGCGCTGTTCCAGCTGAGCAAG
>DBOI01000116.1 GCA_002299245.1 Hydrogenovibrio sp. UBA650 | reverse complement strand
TGATTTCATAGATATAGTATTTGTTATAATTTTAGTGAAGCTATTACTTATCTGGTGTATCCTTTTTCCTGTCAAATCAAAAATTAATCATTATAGATAGCGTTTATGTCGTTATTCGATAAAAGATAAATAAGGTAAATAATGAAAGCATTTAAATGGTTCGCTCCTTTTCTCTTTTTGTTGCTAATTGTCAGTAGCTCTCAAGCCAACAATGAAGCCACTTTTGAAGAAGGTACTTTAAAGATTCCTTCTGTCTATTCTTCAGGTAAAACAGGGTTCTACCAAAATGCGGTGTTTAAGCTTAAAGAGGATGGTAGTTGGAAACTAGAAAGCTATTTACAGCCAAAAACTACTAGCGTAGAACAAGTTGAGTTACATTTAACTGACAGTCTTCCAAGACAAGCATTCTTAAAAGTTTCTGGGTATTTGAGTGATGGTTGTGCAAGTATAGGGCGAATAAATGTTAGTCGAACCAATAATGAGTTTATTGTTAATGTATACGTTAACGATAATTCAGAAGGCCCTGAAGGATTTATTATTCTTTGTACCCAAGCCCTGGTAGAGTATTCACGCATCATTCAAATCCCAATATATGACTTGCCGGCAGGAGATTACAGTTACGTTCTAAATGATGAGTTTACTGGTAGCTTCTCTTTGGATTTAGATAATCAACTGATGCAATAAAAACATGTGCGATGGGCTAGAAAGCTTATCTAGCTAGACCACCAAAAGGATCTCCAACAGGTCTTCTTTGCCCATCTTCTTTAGTCCCTTTTATATGCGAACCTGAAAACCTCGATTCTGTTTCGGGTCGCGCTTGCTTTTTTTCGTTTTTTCCTCACTTATCGAATTAATTTATTTTAGAACTTTTGTGCACCATTGTTGTTCAATAAATCATCGCTAGTACTCAATAATTATCGTGTTTTTAATTTTAAGCTATTGAAATATAAATAGAAAAGTTTGTTTGGCCAGTATTTGGTTATGTGGCTATAAATTATTGTATTTCAAAGGTGAAAACTCATGGCTATTGCCAACTCGGTTTTATTAATTAGTGAAGATGATGATCGCAGCATCGATTTAAGAGAGGGGTTGTACTCTCTTGGTGTAAGCAAGGTCTATCACATGACGATTGAAGAGAACTTTCTGAAAATCATCAATCAACACGCTGTCGATTTTATCGTCATTGATATTAAACAGACTTCAGATGACCTGTTTAATCGTATTTCTCTAGTCGATCAAATGTGTCCAACACCGGTAATCTGTTTTAGTGAAGATTCTGATTCCAAAGTTATTGCGAACTCTGTGAAAGCTGGTGTATCGGCATATATTGTTGATGGTAAATCACCGCAGCGTATTGAGCCGATTATGCAGGTAGCTCTGCAACGCTTTAAAGCTTGTCAGGCTATGCGCAAAGAGTTGCTTTCAATAAAGGATAAGCTGTCTGAAAGGGCGGTTATTGAGAAAGCCAAAGGCCTGTTGATTGCTGAGAAAAAACTCACTGAAGATGAGGCATATAGTGCCATGCGTAAATCAGCCATGGATCAGGGCAAACGCATTTCTGAGATTGCCCATGAAGTGGTGACTGTCTATCTGGGGTTAGATTACTCTGAACAAGAGGCGAGTTAGTTAGCTCTAATAGCTCTTAGTTCCAGGCTAGGTATTAAGTCGGTAATCGTCAGCCATTTCCATGGCAAACTCTGTTTGATTTAGGTCTATGCCCATTTCATTCATTTTGTCTTCAAGTTCACGCATCTCACCGCGCAGTTCGATCAGTTCGTGGCTGTTGTTATCTAACAGATGCATCTGCTCGGTTCCCAATTGGTAGAATCGCATGATTTTTATCGCTTGCACGTCATTGTCTTCAACCGCTTGTTTAATGGTTTTAATTGAGTTGTAGATATACATTAAGTGACGCTTTAGTCTCCAGGCGTACATGGCCTCTTTCATCCATTCAGATTTGATGAAGAAAGCCTTCACAATCCAAAAAGTAATCAGTAGTCCGACAAATGCACCGATTAGATTGAGTACTATGTGGTTACTAGAGTAATTACCGAGGTATATTACAGCCAATCGCGCGCTAATAAAGCCGATTACGATAAAGATTGCCATAATAATAAGCGTGGATTTACGAGTCTGTTTACGATAGTAAATCGGATCGATATCTTCAATTTTGAACATTTGAAAAGCCTGTCTTAAATAGATTAAATAATTTGCAGAGGATTTTACTGTGATTTAACAGGCCTGTCATCTTCTGTAGATCACTCTCATTGTATGATTTCAGAATTGACGAACCTATAGCTGTTTAGTAGACTCGTTTACCTCAATATTCCTATTAAGATGTATCTATGTCTGCAATTATTAATATTAAAAATCAGGCTTTTTCACTGCCCGTCATTGAGGTTAAGGGTTTTGATATTAATGAGATCATCGGTGAGTTGAAGCGACGAGTAACGGTTAACGAAGATGGCCACCAAATGTTGCCTTGTGTTCTGTCAGTTAAAAGTCGTGAGTTGGAACCCACGTTTCTTGCCCAGATTGTTGAAGTTTTGCGTCAATTTGATTTGCAGGCAGTCGGATTGCAGACCGAGGATGAAGCCATTGCTGAACATGCAACCTATGCTGGGCTGGCGGTTTTCAATGAACGCTTAAATCAGTATGACCTGTTTCAGCCGCAAACCGAGTTGAACTTTGAGAGTTCTACTGAGAGTATCGAGTCTCAACAGAATGAACCGCAACAGAAAATTCACGATGGTCATGTGCAAGCTGGTGAACAGGTTTATGCCGAAGGTTGTGATCTGGTAGTGCTTGGTGATGTTCTGCCGGGTGCCGAAGTGATTGCTGATGGCAACGTATATATTGGAGGCAATCTCCAAGGCAAGGCCTATGCAGGTAATTCAGGTTTGATGAATCTGGATGAGGTCTATGTACGTGCTTACTGTTTTGAGCCTGAATTGATTAGTATTTCAGGGTTTTATCAGCTGTTGGAGGATATTCCTAAAAAATACCACGGTCTATCGGTTAAGGTTAAATTTGAACAGCAGCGAATGCAGTATCATCTTGAATAACGATCCTGTTAAACAGTCAGTTAATTAACTCTTTTCTATTTTTGAAATTTGTACCAGGACACCAAATAGTGGATGATCCAGATAGTGTAATTCACCAGGCCTTATCTTACGAGATTCTTGAAGGTTAAAGCGCCACTGATCAGGCAGATTGTTTGCTGATATTTTCTGGTTTTCTATAAAGCTCTGCTTAACTCTTTGCGGAATCGCTTTTTCAAGTTGCAGATCAAACTCCACATGAGCAAAACGGGTTTTGTAGAACCTTAGAGTGCCAAGCACACTTGAACCATAAGGGTTGGCACTTTCAAGTAGTACTCGCTTTACTTTACGATCTGGGTAGCCAAACTGAGTCCAGGCTTCATGGAATAGCACCCGGTAACCTTTCTTATTTAGGGCAACAGCTTTGCCAGCAAGGCTTTTTTGACTGGGGTTAATCCAGAGGGCGCCTTGTTTGCTGTTGTATACCGAAATGCTGTTCTCTATGTCTGGTAATTCTATATCTTCAGGCCAGTACTCTTCTGTCCAGCCTTTTGTGGCAAGGCTTTCAAAAACAATCACTTCGAGCTTATAGACAGGAGTTGTTCCTTCAGCCATAGCCGCGGTGTTTATTAGCATGCCAGAGGCTAGAAGGGCGGCGGCAATCTTACTTGCGAAGTGTTTTATTGAGATGTTCATTTAAGTAGCTGTTTTAATTGTAGTTTGTTAATTGGCTCTAATCGATTTGATCAACAGTTCTATCGCATTTATACGCTGTTCAATTTCTGGCATTGTATCGAAAAACTGTAGCTCCGTTTGCCCTTTTAATTGATATTTTCTGGGTTGAGACTGAATTAACTGGATTACTTTTGCTGGCTCAATTTGTGGATTGTCGTCAAACTGCAGGCGCAGCATGTCCTCACTGACATCAAGCTTTTTAATGCCAACCGGTTCTGTTAGTAGTTTGATTCTGGTTACAGAAAATAGGTTTTTAAGTGCATCTGGCAGCAGACCAAAGCGATCAATCATCTCAACTTCCAGTTCTCTGAGTTCTGTTTTATCAGTAGCACTGGCAATACGCTTGTAGAACACCAGACGAGTATGTACATCTGGTAGGTAGTCTTCCGGGATCAGTGCCGTCACCCCCATATCAACTTCAGTACCATTGTGCAGAGTGACCTCGAGTTCGGGTTGCTTACCCGACTTAAGCGCTTTAACCGCGCGTTCCAGCAATTCACTATAAAGCCCAAAACCGATTTCTTGAATTTGCCCGGACTGATCATCGCCAAGCAGTTCTCCGGCGCCTCGAATCTCTAAATCGTGGCTCGCCAGCATAAAACCGGCACCAAGCGTATCGTGCTTGGCGATTGCGGTTAAACGCTTGTCTGCATCTTTAGTAATTGTAGCCTTGTCACCGGTAAATAGATAAGCGTAGGCCTTGTGATGTGAGCGGCCGACTCGACCACGGAGCTGGTGCAACTGAGCCAATCCGAATTTGTCGGCGCGATTAATCAGTATGGTATTCGCGGTAGGGATGTCGATTCCGGTTTCAATAATCGTAGTACAGACCAGAATGTTATAACGACGGTGGTAGAAGTTCTCCATCACTGCTTCAAGTTCACGTTCGTGCATTTGACCATGGGCATAACTGACATTGGCCTCAGGAATCAGTTGCTCAATATGTTCAACCATCTGCTCCATACGATCAACTTGATTGTAGAGAATATAGACCTGACCTCCACGGCGAATTTCACGTAGCGACGCTTCTCGAACCACATCGTCGTTCCACTCTTGAACAAAAGTCTGCACAGCCAGACGTTTGGCAGGTGGAGTTGCGATAATTGACAGGTCTCGCAGGTCGTTCATTGCCATATTCAGTGTTCTTGGAATCGGGGTTGCGGTCATGGTCAAAACATCAACCTCGGTACGCATCTTTTTGAGTTGCTCTTTCTGGCGCACACCAAAGCGGTGCTCCTCATCAATGATGATCAAACCAAGGTGTTTGTAATCAACATCCTTTTGAATCAACTTGTGAGTACCGATAATAATGTCGACCTTGCCATCTTTCAGGTCTTGCAAGGTCTGTTTTTGCTGTTTGGCAGTCTCAAACCGAGAAAGTACCTCAATTCTGACAGGCCAGTCCGAAAAACGGCTGCGGAAGTTTTCCAGGTGCTGGTGGGCAAGCAGGGTGGTAGGTACCAACATGGCCACCTGTTTGCCTTCATAAGCTGAGATAAAGGCTGCACGCATCGCCACTTCGGTTTTACCAAAACCGACGTCACCACAGACCAGACGATCCATTGGTAGCTCTGAGTGCATATCCTTTAATACCGCTTCAATCGCCTGCTGTTGGTCTGGAGTTTCTTCAAACGGAAAACTGGAGACAAAACGCTGATAGGCCTCTTCAGGAGTTGAAAATGCAAATCCTGGGCGAGCCGCGCGTTGCGCGTAAATATCCAACAGTTCGGCAGCGACATCGCGGACTTTTTCGGCAGCTTTACGTTTAGCTTTGTCCCATTTATCACTGCCAAGTTTATGCAGTGGCGCGGTTTCCGGGGTAGCACCTGTATAACGACTTATGAGGTGAAGTGATGAGACTGGCACATAAAGTTTGGCTTCACCGGCGTACTCGATCATCAGAAATTCTTTTTGCTCTTCTTGCACCTCAAGCGTTTCCAAGCCAAGATAGCGACCGATTCCGTGATCGATATGTACAATTGGGCTGCCAATATCGAGTTCAATCAGGTTGCTGATTGCACTGTCAAAATCAGCGTGCGATTTTTTACGGCGGCGCTTTTGAACAACGGTTTGACCAAATATCTGAGTTTCAGAGATAACTGTAAAACTCGAACTGTGAATTGAAGTTTCAAGCGGGCCGACCGTGATGCTGTATTGTTGCTCAGTATTCAAGGCCTGAGGCCAGCTATCGACAATCGTAGGTTTATGTTGTTGTTTATTGAGAAGCGAAAGTAGAGTCTCCCTTCGACCTGTTGTCTCGGCGCAGTAGATTACCTTGCCTTGGTATCTATCCAGGAAGGCATTGAGCTTGGCTAAAGGGTAATCACTACGGTTGTCAACACTCAAATCGGGAAGCGGCTTGGTATCAAAACGGGTTGTGTTTTTCTTGGAAACACTTTTTTGCAAAGTGATGCGATGATAGTTTTTTAGCAGGCTTGAAAACAGGGTGGGTTCAATTAACAGTTCGGTTGGCGAGAGTACCGGAAAATCTGGGTTGTGTTGGCCGATTTGATAACGCTCGTTGTAGTCACTAAGACTGACTTCAAGCGCGGTTTCGGTTTTACCAAAGTCAAAAAACAGGCTGTTTTCAGGCAGGTAATCAAACAGGCTGGCGAGTTCATTGTGGAATAGCGGTAAGTAATACTCCAAGCCGCCGATATTTTGTTGGTCTGTCACGCTCTTATAGAGCTGTGCTGAGCGAGATTCATCTCCAAAATAGCTTTTAAACTGGCTGCGAAACAGATCGATACCGGCCTTGGTAAAGTTGTACTCTTTGGCCGGCAGGAGTTCTATATTGTCAATGGTTTCGATTGAACGCTGGGTTTCCGGGTCAAAGCTGCGAATCGTTTCAACTTCGTCATCAAACAGATCTATTCGAAATGGGGTTTTGCTGCCCATTGGGAATAGGTCTATGATTGAACCTCTAACTGCAAACTCGCCATGTTCATAAACTTGACTCACTCTCTGATAGCTACCACTTTCTAGCTGAATGCTGAAGTCGTCAATGTCGATCTGATCACCACTTTTTAGCACAAATGAATATTGGCGTATGTACTCAAGTGGCACCACTTTTTGCATCATGGTGGCAACTGGAAGAATGAGGACACCACGATGAACCTTGGGTAGTCGATAGAGTGTTTTTAAGCGCTCCGAAACGATATCTTGGTGAGGTGAAAAACGATCATAAGGCAGAGTTTCCCACTCAGGAAAACTGAGGACTTCAAGCTCATTGTGAAGGAAGAAACTCAGTGCCTCTTGTAACTGGTTAGCAGATTGAGAATTTTCTGTTAAGACCACGACTAGGTCGCTGGCTTGTTTAGCATGATTGGCAATGGCAAGTGCGGCTTCAGCATCATTGAGCGCCCCCCAGTATGAGCGATGCCCGTTGATTGCGATGTTTGAAGTGTCTAAAAGAGATTGCTTTAGAGATTGATTCGTGGTTGCCATTTAACTGAACTGCTTGAACTAAAAGATAATTTGATTTTTCAAAAAATTGGAGCGCAATATTTTAAACTACTGACATCTAGAATTGTGGTTTTGAGTGAGATTTTAAATCAATATGGGTAATTGGGCATTTTCATGGGTACAGGTTGTGGCTCACAGCAAAAAAACTGTTCTGTTGATTTTAGCTTTGGTTTCGCTTCTGTTGTTATCAGGCTTGAGTAAACTTAATTACTCTGTTGTTGCTGATGATTTTCTTTTATTAGGTTTGGGTTTGCTCGTGATTACCGCAGTGGTTGGCTATTTTCTTGAATCGCCAAAGATAGCTGTTTTGCAGCTGGTTCTAAGCAGTTATGTCGTCGGCATGAGTTTAGGGTTGTTTGGTTGGTTAGGCTATGAGTTAACTGCTGAGTCGATTCTGGGTCTAATGATCATAATGACGGTAATGAGCAGTAATTTGGTGCACCTGCTTGCTACTTTGTCTAGAGAGATGGCTCGAGGTTTGTTTCAGTTTGATGCCATTGCTGAGGCTCTAAAATTAAATATTTCACCGATATTTCTATCAAATCTGACGACTGCACTCGGCTTTGTTTTTGTTGCTGAGATAATGCCCGAATTACAGCAACTCTCTTGGTTGGTTGTGACCGGCGTCAGTTTAAGCCTGTTTACGGTTTTAACCTGGCTGCCATTGGTGGTGCTGAATTGGCTGCTAGAGTTTCGTGTTGGCAATACTGCAGATCGGCATGGCATCACTTTTGTAGCGAAGTTGCTTCAAGAAAATCATCTGATTAGAACTCTGACCTTGATTGGTGGGATTGCAGTTTCAATTCTGGTGCTGGTTTTATCACCTAAAGCAGTTGAGCAAATCGAGTCTATGCTGTGGTTGTTGGGGTTGTTTGCAGTGCTGTTTTGGTTAGCTTGGCAGAGTGTCAGTATTGCCCTGTTAAATTTAGCAATTAATTTAACAGGCCTGCTGTTATCAATCGCTATTTTCTTTTTGCTCTATAAAAACAGCGAATGGGTCTGGCTTTTATGGATGGTACCTTTGGGTATAGTAGTAGATGACGGTATTCATTTTTTTTCTAGGTATATGAGAGCGAAAAGGGGCGTTTTCTCAGATAATAACTCCGCAGTAACTTACGCCATTGCCAGTGTCGGTAGACCAGTATGGATTACATCCTGGGTTTTGCTGGCAGCTCTAAGTGTTTTGATGTTTAGCAGTAGTGAACTGGTTAGACAAGCAGTCAGCCTAACCGCTTTAAGTTTGATCATTACGACAATACTGATCCTATGGGTTTTGCCGGCTGTTCTTTTGAGGCGATCTTAAAAACCATATAAGCTGTGCAGGATTATTAACTAAGCTGATTTGCTATTAATAATTTTGATTCGCGATACAGTAGTCAAAAGCACTCCGTTTCGTTTAAAATCATACGAATTGCTTATTGAGTTGTATTTAACTCAGTTTTAATTTACAAGATTTTTTAATAGGGTGAAAACCGATTGGTTTCATTCTAAGTTCAAATAATAATTAACAGACGAGGCGCAAGAATGGCAACAGTTGTTGTAGTTGGTTCAAGTACTGGTGGTCTACCAATGTCTTACGATATTCGTAAACATCTAGATAAAGGTCATACTGTAAAAGTGGTAAACGCAATTGATGAGTTCAATTTTGTTCCATCTAACCCATGGGTAGCTGTGGGTTGGAGAAAGCCAGAAGATATCGCATTCAAGTTAGAGCCATATCTAACATGCAAAGGGATTGAATTCTATAACAACACTTGCGTTGCGCTTGACCCAGAGAACAATAACATCACGCTTGATGATGGTTCTAGCATGGATTACGACTACCTTGTACTCGCAACAGGCCCCGCTTTAGCATTTGAAGAAGTTGAAGGTTTTGGTCCCAAGAGTGCAGGCGGTAATACTGTGTCAGTTTGTACTACGCATCACGCTGCTGAAGCTCATGAACATTGGGAAGAGTTCTGTAAAGATCCGGGGCCAATCATTGTTGGTGCGGTTCAGGGTGCTTCTTGCTTTGGTCCTGCTTATGAATTTGCAATGATTATGGAAACCGATTTGCGTAAGCGCAAGATTCGCAGCCGGGTTCCAATGACGTTTGTAACCGCAGAACCTTATATTGGCCATCTAGGCCTAAATGGTGTTGGTGATTCTAAAGGCCTGCTAGAAGCCGAGATGCGCAACCGTCATATTGATTGGATTTGCAACGCGAAGGTAACCAAAATTGAAGATGGCACTATGTTTGTTGATGAGCACAACTCTCGTGGAGATGTTATTGATCAGCACGAACTGCCATTCAAGTATTCAATGATGCTGCCGGCATTTAAAGGTTCTAAATTCCTGCAAGAGATGGTGGATTCAGATCCAGAAAAAATGGGTGGTCCTTTAGTTAATCCACGTGGGTTTGTTAAGGTTGACCAGTTCAGCCGTAACCCTACATACCACAATATCTATGCTTTAGGTGTTGGTATCGCCATTCCTCCAGTTGATACTAAGTGCCCGGTTCCATGTGGTACACCAAAAACTGGTTTGATGATTGAATCTATGGTAACAGCGATTTGTCATAACATTGAAGCCAACCTTGATGGAAAAGATCCTGTTGAACAGCCAACTTGGAATACAGTCTGTCTGGCTGATATGGGTGATACCGGTGCTTCGTTTGTTGCACTGCCACAGATCCCACCTCGCAACCTGACTTGGGCGAAAAAAGGTAAGTGGGTTCACTTGGCTAAGATCGCTTTCGAGAAATACTTCATTCGTAATATGAAGTCTGGTAACTCAGAACCAATTTATCAGAAGTACATTATGAAAATGTTAGGTATCAATCGTCTAAAATCAGACAAATAAAATCGCTCTTAGAGTTTTATTGAAATGCCCTCTTTATGAGGGCATTTTGCTTTCTAGGCTACTGCGAACAGATCAAATAGTTGGATTTTCTGCCCCCTCGCTTTGAATATGGCTATAATCATCATTTCTATAAAATATGAACAGAAATTAACAGGCCTTTGAACACTGAAGTATGGCCAGGGATACATTAATAAAAAATGCTAAATCTACCTTATGAGATTATGTTGGGCTTACGCTACACCAGAGCCAAGCGTCGCAATGGATTTATCTCATTTATCTCTTTCTCATCACTGGTTGGAATCGCCCTCGGAATTACCGCTCTGATTACTGTTATGTCGATTATGAATGGTTTTCAAGAGGAGCTTCGAGATCGAATCCTTGGTATGACTGCCCATATGACCGTTAATGAAGAGCACAATCGTCTTTCCGATTGGAACTCTCTTTATAACCAGTTGATTAACCAACCTCACATTGAAGGGGCGGCGCCCAATATTATGGAGCAGGGTATGGTTTCAATGGGAGCCAAAGCCAGTGGTGTTGCAATCCGTGGAGTTTTACCTGAGTTTGAAGGTCAGGTTGCCGATATTGAAAGCAAAATCGTAAACGGTTCATTTTCCGCTTTAGCACCTAAAAAATATCGAGTTTTAATTGGTAGTTCGTTAGCCTTAAGCTTGGGAGTAACCGTCGGTGACAAGGTCAATTTGATTGCGCCTAAACCCAACTTTTCGCCAATCGGTGCCACCCCTAGAATTAAAAGATTTACTGTCGCAGGTATTTTTGAGACTGGGGCGCTAGATTACGATAGTGCTATGGTTATTGTGCATATCAGAGATGCACAAAAACTTTTTAAATATGGCGATGAAGTCAGTGCGCTTCAGCTAAAACTTGATGATATGTTTAGTGTTGGTGCGGTGAAAAATCAGCTTGCTTATGTGGTTGATAAGAATTTGTATATCTTGGATTGGCGCCAACAGCATATCAATGTTTTCAAGGCTATAGAGATTGAAAAGCGCATGATGTTTGTTGTGCTGACTCTTATTGTTTTAGTCGCCGTTTTCAATATCGTTTCGACAATGGTGATGGTGGTGACTGATAAAAACAGTGATATTGCGGTTTTGAGAACCATCGGCGCCACGCCAATGGCTATCCAAATGATTTTTATTACTCAAGGTATGGTCATTGGCCTGTTTGGTGTGATACTCGGCTTAACCGGAGGTTTGTCTCTAGCCTTGAATATGGATGTCATAGTGCCATTTATTGAGAATTTGTTTGGCTTCCAATTCTTCCCACCAGACACCTATATGCTGAGCAAAGTACCTTCAAAAGTTATTTGGAGTGATGTTTGGTATATCACAGGTATTGCATTTGTTTTAACTCTGTTAGCAACACTTTATCCTGCACGTAGAGCTTCAAAAATACACCCTGCGGAGGCTTTGCGTTATGAGTAAAACAGTATTACAGGCCAGCAATGTCGGCAAGACTTTTTGTGAAGGTGATATTGAAACTCCGGTTTTAGCAGGCCTTAATTTCTCTATGAACCGTGGAGAAAAGGTTGCCATAGTGGGGGCTTCCGGTTCTGGAAAAAGTACCTTGTTGCATATTTTAGCTGGCTTAGATGCGCCAACCGAAGGTATCGTTGAGCTCAATGGACAGGCGTTTTCTAATAAAAAAGATGTTGAACGCGGTAAGTTGCGAAACCAGCACATGGGTTTTGTCTATCAGTTCCACCATTTGTTTGCTGAGTTAACCGCTCTGGAAAATGTGATGATGCCGCTTCAGGTTCGTCGGCAGAATATTCGTCAGGCAAAACAGCAAGCTGAGACGATGATTGGCAAGGTTGGGCTCTCTCATCGAATAGCTCACAAACCGAGTGAGTTGTCTGGCGGTGAACGTCAGAGGGTTGCGATCGCTAGGGCTTTAATTACTGAACCTGCCTGTATTCTTGCCGATGAGCCAACTGGAAACCTGGATCACGAAACTGCAGAACAGGTGTTTGAGTTGTTGGTTAATTTAAACCAGGATTCTGACACAGCACTGTTAATTGTTACTCATGATCAGGAGCTGGCAGGTCGAATGGATCGTCAGTTAAAAATGATTGATGGCCAGTTGATTGAAGATTAATATCAATAATTAAGCCTTTCTCGTGATTGTTCTTCAAAGTCTCTCAATTCGTGCCGGTAGTAAATCACTATTGGAGTCTGCCAGTCTAAGCATTCATCCCGGTCAGAAAATAGGCCTGGTTGGTAAAAATGGGGCAGGTAAAACTTCGCTTTTCAAAACTATTCTTAATGAGTTTCCAATTGATTCAGGTCACCTAAGTGTACCGGCTAACTGGCTGATTGGCAGTGTTGAGCAGGAATTGGCTGATAGAGATGCATTGGTCATTGATTATGTCTGCTTTGGGGATAGTGCCTATGCTGACTGTCGATCAAAAATTGCCGAGTTTGAAGCCAATAATGACCAGCAGGGATTAGTTTCAGCTTATGACCTAATGGATCGTATTGACGGTTATCAAGTGCCAAATAAAGCTAAACAGCTAATGTATGGCCTTGGCTTTAAGGAATCAGATTTTTCAAAAACTATTTCCGAATTTTCTGGTGGCTGGCAGGTCAGATTGAAGTTAGCCAGAGCTTTGATGCAAAGGTCTGACCTGTTACTCTTAGATGAACCGACTAACCACCTAGATATAGAGGCGGTCACCTGGCTGGAGCAGTGGCTTAAGTCATACGAGGGGGCGGTATTGGTTATCTCTCATGATCGTAATTTTCTTGATCAGGTTGTCGGTGGAATTGCTCATATTCATAACCACAAGATCTACTTTTATAGCGGTAACTTTGCCAGTTTTGAGCGCCAGAAAAATGAACAGTTAATGCAACAGCAGGCGTTGCATGACAAGCAAAAGCAGCAGATGCAGCACCTTAAGAGCTTTATTGAAAGGTTTAAGGCTAAAGCCAGCAAGGCAAAACAGGCTCAGAGTAGAGTTAAAGCGTTGCAACGTATGGAACAGGTTGCTGCGGTTCAGGCTACTAACCCTTTTCAATTTAATTTCCCTGAGCCCGATTTTCAGCCGGACCCAATGCTCAATGTGAGTGGCCTGTCATTTTGCTATTCACAGAATCCAATTCTCGAAAAGGTTGATACGGTTCTGCGAAAAGGTGATCGTATTGGTTTGGTTGGGGTTAATGGTTCAGGTAAAACAACCCTTCTAAAACTGTTGGTTGGCGAGTTACAGCCAGAGCAGGGAAAAGTTACCCAGAGTAAAGGGGTAAAGATCGGTTATTTTGCTCAGCACCAATTGGAGTCATTAACGGTTGAGCAGAGTCCTTTACAGCACCTATTAAATCTAGAGGCTAAACCTTCTGATCAAGAGGCTCGGGATTTTTTAGGGCAGTTCGGTTTTTCCAATAACCAGTGTTTAGAGCCGGTGATTAACTTTTCAGGTGGTGAAAAAGCGCGCTTGGCATTGGCGATGATTGTCTTTCAAAAGCCAAACCTTATTATCCTTGATGAGCCGACAAACCACTTGGATATGGAGACTCGTGATGCTCTGGATATGGCAATTCAGGAGTTTACCGGCGCGATTATTCTGGTAACCCATGACAAGCATCTTCTGGCGAGCATCTGTGATCAATTCTGGTGGGTGCATGCCGGACAGGTTGAGCATGTTCATGGTGATTTGGATGATTACCTCCAGCAGCAGATGAAGCTTTTGAAATCAATTCAGTCCGAATCCAAAGCTGACAAAGCTTCAGTCAGTAAAAAGCAGTTGCGGCAACAGAGTGCACAGGATAGAAAACAGCTTGAGGCAAAAATCAGACCTTTCCGTAAAGAACTCGATAAGGTAGAAAATAAAATTGAAAGGTTGCAACAGAAATTATCCGAATACCACCAGCTTATGGAGGACGAAACTCTGTATAGCGATGAAAACAAGCTAAAACTCAGCGATTGTTTACAAGCAGAGGCGGCCTGTAAAACTGAATTGGAAGAGCTTGAAGGGCGTTGGCTGGAGTTAGAAGATCAAATTGAGCAGATCAGGCAAGCTGATTAGCCGTATATAGAATTAATACGGCTAAATAGAAAAGGCTTACTTAAACGGACGGCCGTGCTCAAAGCCAAATTTCTGTAAGATTTTAACCATCGGACAAAATCCTGTGATTGCTGAGAAGATTAGGTTTGCACCAACAAAACCTGTTAGGTATAGCCATTCTTGAGCGTGGTAAACACTTAGAAGAGTAGATGCTAGAACCATAAGCCCAGCTACCATTAAAACGATTCTTTCAATAACCATAATATTTATCCTTGTAGAATTTTGGTATTTTTTATTTAAAGCGCCATGCGCAAAAATTGTTTGCAGATTCTAACAGTTTTTCTTTTATTGACAATATATTTCACGCCAATTGCTTGTTTTTAATCACTGTTTTTTTAAAGGAATTGTTCTTATTCGCTTTAAATTTACGACCTAAAAAAGTATAATTCCGCTTTCTTTTTTCCTGGTTGATGGTAACGCCTTAGATTTGCCGTCAATCTAATTGAATAAAACATGTTGAGTAACGAGATTTAAAACCATGCAAGTAACTGTAGAAAAACCTGATCAAGGCCTAGAGCACAAAATGACGGTAAGCTTTCCTGCCGGCAACCTGAATGCCGATATTGAAAAGCGCTTAAATGAGATTCGTCGTAATGTAAAAATGGATGGTTTCCGTCCTGGTAAGGTACCTTTAAATGTTGTTAAGCAACGCCATGGTGCTCAGGTTCATCAAGAAGTAATGGGTGATGCTCTACAAAAAGCATTTTATGAAGCAATTGAGCAAGAAGGTCTACAGGTTGCTGGTTACCCAATGTTTGATGATTTAGATGACAAAGGTGAAAATGTAACCTTTACTGCACGTTTTGAAACTTACCCAGAGATTGAAGTTCCGGAATTCGGTGGTGTTTCACTTGAAGTGATTGAGTCATCAGTAACAGATAAAGATGTTAAAACCATGATTGACCGTCTGCGTGAACAGCGCATGGCCTGGAAACCATCTAAGAGTGGAGCTAAGAAAGTAAAGAAGGGTGATCAGGTTATCATTGACTTCGCTGGTAAAGTTGACGGTGAGTTATTTGAAGGTGGCTCTGCAGAGAATGTTCCACTTGAGATTGGTTCTGGTCGTATGATTCCTGGTTTTGAAGATGAAATCATCGGTATGAAAAAAGGTGAAGAGAAAACGATTGAAGTGACTTTCCCTGAAGAGTATCAGGCTGAAAATCTAAAAGGCAAACCGGCTACATTTGATGTAACTGTTCATTCGATTTCTACCAAGCAGCTTCCTGAGATTGATGAAGAATTCATCAAGTCCTTTGGTGTTGAAGAGGGTACTGAAGAAGCTCTAACTTCTGAGATCAAAGACAGCATGGAGAAAGAACTCAAGCGTACTGTTGAAAGCAAAAACCGCAATGCAGCAATGGAAGCAATTAAAGATATCGTTGATGTGCAGTTGCCAAAAGCATTGGTTGATCAGGAAGTTAAAAGCTTAATGGATCGTGCAGTTCAGAATATGCAGCAGCAAGGTATGAAAGCCGAAGATGTAAGTGTTGAAGCCAGTCAGTTTGAAGACCAGGCTCAAGGCCGTGTTAAGTTAGGTTTGATTCTAGGCGATATTATCAAAGCGAATAACCTTGAAGCAACTGATGAAGATGTTGAGGCTTATATTGCTGAGCAGGCTTCTTCCTATGAAGATCCTTCAGAAGTGGTTCAATGGTATGCGCAAAACCCAGGTGCTCGTTCAGAAATCCGCGCGGTTCTAGTTGAAAATAAAGTTGCAGAAAAAGTTATGGCTGAAGCAAAAACTAAAAAGGTGAAAAAAGCCTTTGATGAAGTAATCGGTCAAAATATGTAATTTATTACCCGCCTGCCGGGTAATATTTTTACAAATAAGCTTAACCCTGAATATAAATTTACAATTTGTGTTCGGGGTTAAGTTTTTTTTTGCTCTTGAAAAGGCTAATATAGAGACTTATTTACATAAGCGACAATTAATACGGAAATAAAGCAGAAAAATATGGATGATACAATTCAAAGCGCCCTGGTTCCAATGGTTATTGAACAGACCAGTCGAGGAGAGCGTTCTTATGATATTTACTCAAGACTTTTAAAAGAGCGAGTTATCTTTATGGTTGGTCCAGTAGAAGATCATATGGCCAACCTTATTGTTGCTCAGATGCTGTTTTTAGAGTCTGAGAATCCTGAAAAAGATATTCATCTATATATTAACTCTCCAGGTGGAAGTGTTACTGCAGGTATGGCGATCTACGACACTATGCGTTTTATCAAACCTGATGTCAGTACTATGTGTATTGGGCAAGCCGCAAGTATGGGGTCATTTTTGCTGTCCGCTGGAGCAGAGGGCAAACGTTTTGCGCTTCCTAATTCAAGGGTCATGATTCACCAGCCTCTTGGCGGTTTTCAAGGCCAGGCTAGTGATATTCAGATTCATGCTCAAGAAATACTACAAATTAAAGAGAAGCTCAATAAGGCGCTAGCCGAGCATACTGGGCAAGATTTGAAAACAATTGAGCAGGATACCGATCGAGATAACTTTATGAGCGCCGATGAGGCCTGTGAATATGGTTTAATAGACAAAGTGCTGAGTAAACGTTAAGAGATTTAGGCAAAATAATGAGTGAAGATAAAACTTTATATTGTTCGTTCTGTGGCAAAGGTCAGGATGAAGTAAGAAAACTGATTGCTGGACCCTCGGTCTATATTTGCGATGAGTGTGTTGAGCTCTGCAACGATATTCTCCGTGATGAGTTTGGTGAAGAGGATATTAGCCAGTTTGAGCTGGATAATCTGCCAACACCACACGAAATCAGTGCAATCCTTGATGATTATGTTATTGGTCAGCAGAAAGCAAAGAAGGTGCTCTCCGTTGCGGTTTATAACCACTATAAGCGTTTACAGAATTCACATATAAAAGATGATGTTGAACTGACCAAGAGTAATATCCTGTTAATCGGTCCAACAGGTTCAGGTAAAACTTTGCTTGCCCAAACTCTAGCACGCTTGTTGGATGTCCCTTTTGCCATCGCTGATGCAACCACTCTTACAGAAGCCGGTTATGTCGGAGAAGATGTAGAGAGTATTGTGCTTAAACTTCTGCAGCGTTGCGATAACGATCCTGAAAAAGCGGAAACCGGTATTATCTATATTGATGAGATTGATAAGATTACCCGTAAATCAGAAAACCCGTCAATCACTCGAGATGTATCTGGAGAAGGGGTTCAACAAGCCCTGTTGAAATTAATTGAAGGAACCATGGCTTCGGTTCCACCTCAGGGCGGCCGCAAACATCCGAATCAGGATATGATTCAGGTTGATACTTCAAAGATACTGTTTATTGTTGGCGGTGCTTTTGAAGGCTTGGATAAGATTATTGAGCAGCGTACAGAGACGGATGTAGGGATTGGATTTTCTGCAGAAGTGAAAACTGAAGACTCTAAGCTAACAATTTCAGAGAAATTTGCCAAAATTGAACCAGAAGATTTGATTAAATTTGGTTTAATTCCTGAGTTTGTCGGGCGTTTACCAATGATCGCTTCACTCGAGGAACTTGATGAAAAAGCGCTGGTTAAGATATTGACCGAACCTAAAAATGCACTTGTTAAGCAGTTCCATAAAATGTTTGAACTCGAAGGTGTTGAGCTTCAGTTTAGGAAAGATGCTTTGAGCGAAATTGCTAAGTTGGCTATCGAACGTAAGACTGGCGCGCGCGGTTTACGTTCAATTGTGGAGCAAATGTTGCTTGACACTATGTATGACTTACCGAGCTTGAAAAACGTTGAAAAAGTCGTTATTAATAAATCAGTAATACAAGGTAAAAAATCTCCCTTGTTGGTATATCAAGATGAACAGCCTAAAAAAGCATCCAGTGAATAGGGTGTGATTTGGACTGAAACCTGTTTATTTTGAACCCAGCGCCTTGCTGGGTTTTTTAAAGGCAGACTAAAAAGATGCCTTATTGAGGATAAGATGGATATAGATCAAGTAAGTATGAAAATGAATGTTCTCGTTTTACCGCTACGAGATGTAGTGGTGTTTCCAGGCAATGTAATGCCGCTTTTTGTTGGTAGGGAAAAGTCGATTCAAGCTTTAAATGAAGCTATGAATACTGATAAGCAGATATTTTTGGTGACCCAGAAAAATGCCGAATTAGATGTGCCAAGTCTTGAAGATCTATATTCAGTAGGAACTATGGCTAATATTTTGCAGCTTTTGAAACTGCCAGATGGTACTGTCAAGGTCCTAGTTGAAGGTGTGCAGCGCTTCAACTTAATGAGTCTAAGTGAAGACAATGGGGTGATTCTCGGTGATATTAATGAGATCAATAGTGGAGAAGAGGTTACCGATGATCAACCGGTATTGATTCGCGCCCTTGCTGAACGTTTTGCGATGTTTGCGGACTTGAAAAAGAAAGTGCCTTCAGAGGTTAAAACTTCAGTTCAGAAAGAGAAGAACCCTGATCGAATTGTCGATCTGATTTCTGCAAATTTAAAACTCTCCGTAGCTGAAAAACAATCTTTACTAGAGCTAACATCAACAACGGAACGTCTTGAGCAGGTTTTGGCAATGGTTGAGACTGAGATTGAGCTATTGGAGTCTGAAAAACGTATTGCAAGCCGAGTTAAGAAACAGATGGATAAGACTCAACGAGAGTATTATCTAAATGAAAAAATTAAAGCGATTCATACTGAGTTGTCAGGTGGTGAAGGTTCTGTTTCCGAACAAGAAGAGTTAGTTAAACGCATTGAAGAGGCTGGTCTATCGGCTGAGGCAAAGAAAAAAGCCAATACTGAGCTTAAAAAGTTAAAAATGATGCCTGCGCAATCTTCTGAGGCAACGGTGGTTCGAAACTACCTTGACTGGTTGCTCGATATTCCTTGGAAAAAACGCAGCCGTGTTTCTAAAGATTTAATCAAAGCAGAGAAAGTACTCGATGCCCAACACTATGGTTTAGATAAGGTAAAAGAGCGCATTGTAGAGTATCTTGCTGTTCAACAGCGTGTTCGTAAAATGAAAGGACCTATCTTGTGTTTAGTAGGTCCTCCAGGTGTAGGTAAAACCTCTTTGGCTAAATCGATTGCCGAGGCAACCAACCGAAAATATGTGCGCATGGCATTGGGCGGGGTTCGTGATGAAGCTGAAATTCGCGGACACCGAAAAACTTATATTGGTGCCTTACCAGGAAAAATAATCCAGAAAATGCAGTCTGCAGGAACTAAAAATCCTCTGTTCTTGTTAGATGAAATAGATAAGATGAGTAGTGATATGCGTGGAGATCCTGCTTCCGCACTGTTAGAAGTACTCGATCCAGAGCAGAATCACACTTTTAACGACCACTATCTTGAAGTGGACTATGATCTATCCGATGTTATGTTTGTTGCCACATCCAACTCTATGGATATTCCTGAGGCGCTATTGGATAGAATGGAAGTGATTAATCTTGCAGGCTATACAGAGCAGGAAAAGCTTAATATTGCAAAGAAACATTTATTACCTAAAGCGATTAAGGAACATGGATTAAAATCTGGCGAATTAGAGGTAACAGAAGAAGCGATTCTTGCCATCATTCAGACCTACACTCGTGAGGCAGGGGTTCGACTTCTAGCGCGTGAACTAGCAAAAATCTGCCGTAAAGCGGTCAAACAGATTGTTACCTCTAAAGACAAAACTCACTTTATAAAAGTAAAGCCGGATGATTTAGAAGACTACCTTGGTGTTGCTCGTCATCGAATTGGCTTGGCTGATTCTGAAGACAGAATAGGCCAAGTGTCTGGTTTAGCTTGGACTAGAGTAGGTGGTGACCTGCTTAGAATTGAAGCGACTAAGATGCCTGGTAAAGGTAAGCTCTCAAGCACAGGACAGCTTGGCCAAGTTATGCAAGAGTCGGTTGAAGCAGCGATGAGCGTGATTAGAAGCCGTTCTTTGGCGTTAGGCCTAGAGGATGACTTCTATGAAACAAACGACCTGCACCTTCACTTCCCTGAAGGAGCGATTAAAAAAGATGGTCCTAGTGCCGGAATTGCGATCTCAACGGCTATTCTGTCGGTGTTAACTCAAATTCCTGTTAGGGCGGATGTCGCAATGACTGGAGAGATTACTTTACGAGGAGAGGTACTTCCTATAGGAGGGCTTAAAGAAAAGCTTTTAGCAGCCCTTAGAGGAGGTATTAAGACGGTTTTGATTCCTCATGACAATGTTCGTGACTTAGCGGATGTTCCTGAAGAGGTAAAAAATCAATTGGACATACATCCAGTTCGTTGGGTTGATGAAGTCTTCGAATTGGCTTTAGCTAAAATGCCTAAACCATTAAATAGGCCTGCTGAAAACATTAAATATACTGATGAAACACCGGCAAAAACTGCTGAAAAGGCCTCTAATCGACATTAATCAGTAAAAATGCGTTTTTTTGCTTGACACCATTTGCTGTTGGTTGATATAAATTCATGTGCCAAAGGTGGTGGATATAAAGAATTACATTAATACTCAATGGAGAAAACAATGAACAAACAAGAATTATTGAATGCAATCGCAGAAGAAGCTGGACTAACTAAAGCTGATGCTGGTAGAGCTCTTGATGCAACAGTATCAGCAATTACAGGTGCTATGGCTTCTGGCGACTCAGTAACAATCATCGGATTCGGTACATTCAAAGTCGGTGAACGTTCTGCACGCACAGGTCGTAACCCTCAAACTGGTGCAGAAATGCAAATCCCTGCTGCAAAAGTTCCTAAGTTTTCTGCTGGTAAAGCACTTAAAGAAGCGGTTAACTAATAGCGATTCATTTTGTCTTCAAAAAATTGTAAAAAAACATATAAATTTGATTGACAAGCTCTCCCATAACTCTATAATACGCCACATCAATTAAGCACTGCTTATAGCGCCGCAAAGCGGCCTACAGAGCGACCTTAACAAGGTGCTTAATTGGGTGATTAGCTCAGTTGGGAGAGCATCGCCCTTACAAGGCGAGGGTCACTGGTTCGAGCCCAGTATCACCCACCATGGAGCGGTAGTTCAGCTGGTTAGAATACCTGCCTGTCACGCAGGGGGTCGCGGGTTCGAATCCCGTCCGCTCCGCCATTTTTTAAAAGGCCACATTTTATTGTGGCTTTTTGCTTTCTGTAGTTTCAGTATTTATCAATTCTTGTAGAGCATAAGCTTCATTTTGTTGATACCTTAATGTTTGATTGATTAGGTGCTTATCAATTTATTCTGCTGTACATTGATTCAGGTCTAGGCATATGATTGTAATTGTATATTGTAAATTTAGAATTTTTTACAAGGAGAAGGTTTGAATTTTGTAAAGAGTTTTGACAATAGAATCTATCCTAGATACAGCACAGACGTAGACTCAAAAGTATCTTTGAATGGCCGTGAATCTAATTCTAGATTGATTGACGTTTCCAATTCGGGAGTTGGGTTTGAGTGTGCTTCAGACTTTAAAAGTGGCCAAGTTGTGCTTTTGAATTTCGTTTGGGGTGTCAACATGACAGTGACTCTTGTAATTGAAATCGTTCACAGTTTTAGCAGAGCTGGTGATCAGTGTTTTGGCGCTAAGATTCGTTCAGCTTCAGCGGATTATGACGAATTTATAGAACAAATTCAGTTGTAGACTTGTTGTTTTAAGGTCTAATGGCGCCTGCCGATCGATAGGTGCCATTAAGTATTTGTAATTTACTAGGTAGAAGCCGTTACGTTGTAACCGCCATCAACATAGGTCACTTCACCTGTAATTCCTGAAGCCAAATCAGAGCATAGGAATGCGGCAGTGTTGCCTACTTCTTCAATGGTTACATTTCTGCGCAAAGGTGTTGCCGCTGCAGCTTTATCCAGCATGGTTCTGAAGTCTTTGATTCCAGCCGCTGCAAGCGTACGAATAGGGCCTGCTGATACAGCGTTAACGCGAATATTCTCTTGGCCAAGGTCGGCAGCTAAGTAGCGTACTGTTGCTTCTAACGATGCTTTAGCAATCCCCATCACATTGTAGTTTGGCACTGCACGTTCTGCACCTAAGTATGAAACTGTCAATACAGAACCGTTCTTGGCTTTTAGCATTTCATGTGCCGCTTTGGTACAAGCGGTTAGGCTGTAAGCACTAATGTCGTGTGCAATACTGAAACCGTTGCGAGTTGAAGCATCGATCATACGGCCTTCCAGTTCTTCACGTGGCGCAAATGCAACAGAGTGTACAAGTACATCCAAACCATCAGTCCACTGTTTGCCAAGTTCAGCAAAGCAAGTGTCAATTTCATCATCACTGGAAACATCAAGCGGAAGTACAATTGATGAGCCAAGTTCATCTGCTATCTTTTCAACGCGACTCTTTAGCTTTTCATTCTGGTAGGTCAGAGCAATTTCAGCACCTTGTTCATGCATCTGCTTAGCAATTCCGTAGGCAATTGATTTATTGTTTGCAACACCAATAATCAGTGCTTTTTTTCCAGCTAGGAATCCCATATTGAATCTCCATTGATTTATCTTAATAGTGAAATTTTAATAACGCATTATAACGTTAAATTATTGGTTATAATCTTTGATATTCGGTGATATTGAGCTTTTTAATCTGTAAGACAAACTAAAAAAAGATAAATGATACATAGATTTTCCGGGCTATTTAAACAGACTGCAAAGAGGGCAATAGGTTTAGTTGCGTTTTCCCTGTTTCTGATTGTTAATATTTCACAGGCCTCCAATTGGAACTCTCCTTATTCAGATGATAAGCTTGATCATCAAGTCTATTACACTTCATTTAGTTCACCGCCAAAGCATTTGGATCCTGTAATCTCTTATAACTCTAACGAATGGACTTTTCTCAGCCAGATTTACGAACCTCCTTTGCAATATCACTATCTCAAAAGACCTTACTCTCTAGAGCCCCTCACCCTTAAATCTCTGCCTCGAATCCGCTACTTTGATAAGGCTGGATCAGAGGTGTCAGCGGATGCTGATGTTGCCTATAGTGAATACCTTTTTGAGCTGAAGGATGGGGTTCGATATCAGCCACACCCAGCTTTTGTGAAGCAAGGTGAATTGTTTAAATATCATAAGCTTAGTAAGGATCAGTTAAAGTCGATTAAAACAGTTAATGATTTCAAGATGACGGCAACTAGAGCCTTGGTTGCTGAAGATTATATCTATGCAATTAAGCGGATGGCATTGCGCCAGAATCACTCTCCAATCTTTGATTCTATGAAGCCTTATATTGTCGGTTTCGATGAGTTTTCAAAACAGGTTACGCAAGCATTTAAAGATCAGATTAAAGTAGAGTCCTCAAACAGTAAACTGAGTTACTTTCCGTTGAGAGATTATGCTCTAGAAGGCGCCGAAGCGCTAGATGATCGTCGTTTCAAAATTATCATTAATGGCGTCTATCCTCAGTTTTTGTATTGGTTGACCATGAACTTCTTTGCCCCCATTCCTTGGGAAGTGGATAAATTTTATAAACAGCAGGGCTTAATAGAAAAAAATATTACCTTGGATACCTCCCCTGTAGGTACAGGTCCATATTATTTGGCTGAAAATAATCCAAATCAGCGAATGCGTTTGGTTGTTAACCCCAATCATCATCAAGAATTTTATCCAACAGACGGACTTGCCGAGAATGCTTCACCTGAGTTACTGAATGACGCTGGTAAAAAACTGCCGTTTATTAAAGAAGTGGTTTACAGTCTGGAGAAAGAGAGTGTGCCACTGTGGAATAAGTTCTTACAAGGCTACTACGACGCCTCAGGGGTAAGTTCTGATAGTTTTGACCAAGCTATCTCAATCAGTACTGGTGGCAACATGGAGCTGACTGAGCAGATGCTGGAGAAAGATATTCAGTTTTTAGCTCAGGTTCAGCCGACGATTTTTTACTTTGGTTTTAATATGGCTGACCCCGTTGTTGGCGGCTACTCTGAAAAACAGCAAAAACTTCGTCAAGCGATCAGTATCGCTCTAAACACTGAAGAGTATATTTCCATCTTTTTAAATGGTCGTGGAGAGCCTGCTCAAGGGCCAATTCCTCCAGGTCTATTTGGTTATCAGGAGGGAGAGCAAGGTATCAACCCTTATGTTTACGAGTGGAAAAAAGGTCGAGCACAGCGAAAGTCAATTGAGCAGGCAAAACAATTGCTGACTGAAGCCGGTTATCCAAATGGCCGAACAAAACAAGGTGAACCTTTAACCATTCACTATGATTCACTTGATTCTGGTCCTGACAGCCAGTCAATGTTGAACTGGTATCGAAAGCAATTTGCCAAACTTGGTATTAATCTAGTAATTCGTTCAAGCGACTATAACCGTTTTCAGGATAAAGTTCGCAAGGCCAAAGTACAAACCTTCTCTTGGGGTTGGAATGCAGACTACCCTGATCCTGAGAATTTCCTTTTTCTGCTTTACGGTGGCAACGCTGCAATTCATACCGATGGCGGAGGGGTAAATGGTGCCAATTACGACAACCCTGAATTTAACCGCTTGTTTGAAAAGATGAAAACCATGCCTAATGGTGAAAAACGTCTAAAGGTTATCAACCAAATGCTTGATATTGTAAGAAAAGATGCCCCCTGGTCTTGGGGTTTTAACCCTAAGGCATTGGCACTTTATCACAGCTGGCTAAAGAATGTCTGGCCTAACGCTCTGGCGAACAACACGATCAAATATAAAAGAATTGATATGGAAGTACGGGATCAGCAACGCATCAATTGGAATCAACCGGTTATCTGGCCGCTGGTCATTGTATTGCTGCTATTGCTTATTTCTATTTGGCCATTAACCAAGGCTTATAGAGCCAGACAAAACACTATTATCAGTTCAAACAAGACAGAAGCAGGAGGCCAGCAATAGATGTTTGCCTATATTGTTCGACGCCTTTTGTTTGCGATACCCATTCTAATTGGGGTAAACCTGATCACCTTTGCACTGTTTTTTATGGTGAATACTCCAGATGATATGGCGCGTGCACAGTTGGGCGCAAAACAGACTACTCCAGAAATGATTCAGGCCTGGAAAGAGGATAGGGGCTACGATAAACCACTCTTTATAAATCTACAGGCCTCTGGTCACGGAACAATTACTCAAACCCTGTTTGTTCAAGAATCAGTCAAACTGTTTAGTTTTGATTTCGGTCAATCGGATTCAGGTCGACAGATTTCGGCAGATATCTATGAACGGATGTGGCCAAGCTTGGCTATCGCTCTGCCTACATTTATTATCGGATTGGTCACTAATATTGCGATAGCACTACTAATCGTGCTTTTCAGAGGTTCGACGTTGGATAAAGTAACCATGGCGGTAGCCGTTGCTATTATGTCGGTTTCAGGTCTGTTTTATATCATCGCAGGTCAGGTATTATTTAGCAAAATGTGGCATTGGGTTCCAATATCTGGTTATGCGGAAGGTCTAGATGGTTTTAGGTTTTTAATTCTTCCGGTTCTAATCGGAGTCTTTGCTGGTATAGGCGCTGGGACTCGCTGGTATCGTAGTATTTTCCTTGAAGAGATTAACAAAGATTATGTACGTACAGCTCGAGCCAAAGGGCTCTCAGAAATTAAAGTGCTGTTCGGACATGTATTGCAAAATGGTCTGCTACCGATCCTAACAGGCGTAGTTGTAGTGATTCCAACCCTGTTTATGGGAAGTCTGATCATGGAATCTTTTTTCGGTATACCTGGTCTTGGAAGTTACACCATTGATGCAATCCGATCACAGGACTTTGGCATTGTTAAGGCGATGGTTTTCCTCGGCTCTGTACTCTATATCATCGGTTTGATTCTGACCGATATCTCTTATACCTACTTTGATCCACGGGTGAAGTTGTCATGATTATAGATGGAATCACCCCTGTTTTTCTCTGGACCGATCTTATGATCTGGTTTCTCTTTGCACTGCTGATTATCGGTGTAGTGCAAATCCGCAAAGATCAACAAAAAGCTCAGCAATGGCGTTCAGTTTTTGAATCTAAAACTGCGATTGCAGCAGCACTGGTCCTGCTGTTCTATTTTATGGTAGCTCTTGCCGATTCAATTCATTTCAAAGTAGATCCAAAACAGACTGCAGTAAACAAAACCATGATCAGTGGCCTTGATATGCTGTTCAGTCATCTGTCTGAAAACAGTGAGAGAACCTATTCAGCACCTTTTGCATTAAATGAATATAGCTCAAGTGTGGTCTTTACTGAAAGCGGAGACGTCGCCCAGGAGTACCTACCTCTTAAACATGTAATTCAAGACCTGAATGGTGACTCTACTCTCCTATATGTTTTGCAACAGTCAAGCTGGGCAATGATGATAAGTTTGATTCTTTTAGTTGTGTTTATGGTGTTTCATGGCTATCAGAAATTTAAAGCTTTGGCTCATAGTAAAAACCGTGACTCAAGTAAATCGTTACCATGGGGTACCTTTTATCTGACGCTTTTCAGTATCAGTTTTATTATGGGATGGCTCTATATTCTCAGCTTTGATTTTCATGTACTGGGTACCAATAAAGTTGGCGAAGATGTTTTCTATCAATCGCTCAAGAGTATTCGTACAGGTGTGATTATTGGTGGTTTAACCACTTTGGTTATGCTGCCCTTGGCTCTGGCTTTGGGAATTAGTGCTGGTTATTTCAAGGGCTGGATAGATGATGTTATTCAATACCTTTACACTACTTTAAACTCGATTCCAGGCGTATTGTTGATTGCTGCTGCAGTTCTGGTGATGCAATCAATTATGACCACCAATGCTGATTGGTTTGGCAGCAATGAAGAGCGTGCCGATATGCGTTTGCTGTTTTTGATATTTATTTTGGGTATGACTAGTTGGACCGGGTTGTGTCGTCTGCTTCGAGCAGAGACTTTAAAGATCAGTCAGATAGAATATGTTACCGCTGCGAAGGCTTTCGGGCTAAAACCGATAACAATCATTCGCCGCCATATCTACCCTAATCTGGTACACCTAATTTTAATCGCCCTGGTCCTTGATTTTAGTGGTTTAGTATTAGCAGAAGCGGTGCTCTCTTATGTCGGAGTAGGGGTTGATCCAATTACCCCAAGTTGGGGTAACATGATTAACCAGGCCAGATTGGAAATGGCCAGAGAGCCTATGGTCTGGTGGTCACTGTTTTCCGCTTTCTGTTTTATGTTTATTTTGGTGCTGGCAGCTAACCTGTTTGCCGACCGTGTTCAGTGGGTATTGAATCCCAAAAATGAGAAATAATTATGGCTGAATCTCAAGTGTTATCAGTTAACAACCTGGTTTTAGAAATTGGCAATGAGCGTCTGATTGATGATGTCAGTTTCACGATTCAGCAAGGAGAGATCTTTGCTCTGGTTGGTGAATCAGGTAGTGGTAAATCACTGACTTCACTCGCAGTGATACGCTTGCTTCCGGAAGTGATTCAAGTCAGTTCTGGTGAAATCCATTTGCATGATCAGAATCTGTTCGCCTTGCCGGAAAATCAGATGCAAAAAGTACGCGGTAAACAGGTAGCAATGATTTTTCAGGAGCCAATGACCTCTCTTAACCCGGTTATGAAAGTAGGTCAGCAGGTCGCTGAAGTTTTACGTGTTCATCTTGGTTTAACTAGTAAACAAGCTCGGATCAAAGTAGTTGAGCTATTTGAAGAGGTGGGTATTCCTGATGCTGAGGCACGGTTTGACTGGTACCCACACCAACTTTCTGGTGGTCAGAAACAGCGAGTGATGATTGCTATGGCACTGGCCTGTGAGCCGGAGTTGTTAATTGCAGATGAACCGACTACAGCTCTGGATGTCACTATTCAAGCTCAGGTTTTACAATTACTCAAAAAACTACGTGAGCAAAGAGGCCTGTCAATTTTGTTTATTACTCATGATATGGGGGTAGTCTACGAGATGGCAGATACAGTAGCAGTGATGAAACAGGGCAAAATTGTTGAGCAGGCTGAGAAACAAGTTTTTTTTGATAGTGCCAGTCACCCATACACTCAAAAACTCTTGCAAGACGCAGTTCCCAAGCAGGAACTCAAAGCTTTTTCTAATAGTGAGAAATTACTTGAACTCAATGAATTGAAAGTACACTTTCCAATCAAGAAAGGAATTTTTCAACGTACGGTTGGTCATGTTAAAGCGGTTGATGGAGTTAGTTTAAGTATTGAAAAAGGCCAGACTTTAGCTCTGGTAGGAGAATCGGGTTCAGGTAAAAGCACAATTGGTCAAGCAATCCTTAAACTGGTCAATGCCACAGATGGTGCCGTTAACTATCAAGTGGATGATAGTGCAGTCTGTTTAACGGAGCTGAATGAGAAACAGATGAAACCTCTGCGCAAACGAGTTCAAGTAATTTTTCAAGACCCTTTTTCCGCTCTGAATCCGCGAATGACCATCAGTGAGATTATTCGTGAAGGCATGGTCAGTTTACAGGTTGGTACTCAGAATAGGGCTGATCAAGACAGACGAATTGATGAGCTGTTACAGCAAGTTGGTTTATTAGTTGAACACAAACACCGTTATCCGCATGAATTTTCCGGCGGGCAACGCCAGCGTATCGGTATAGCTCGTGCACTTGCTGTAGAGCCAGAACTAATCATTTGTGATGAGCCAACCAGTGCACTCGATGTTAGCGTTCGTGCACAGGTACTTGCATTGTTGGAAGAGTTACAGCAGGAGTACCAGCTTTCATATTTGTTTATAACCCATGACCTGTCAATCATTCCCACGATTGCTCATAAAGTTGCGGTTATGCGTAATGGCAAAATTGTTGAGCAGGGTACCGTTGAGGAAGTCATGCGTAACCCGCAACAAGAGTACACCCAGCAACTTTTAAATTCGGCTCCAGAATTAATTAAAAAAGTGATGCTGGCCTAACTACTTGAAAATCAAAATTGCCTGCTAACAACTATTATATGTAGTATTTATAATAAATTTCTACGTGATATTATTAGGCCTATTAATCTACACTTGAAAGTGTAGAGCCCATGTCACCCAACCATCATCACCAAAAATCTTATTTAACTGTCACTGGTCTAGCTTTGATAGTAGCTTTTGTTCTAGTTAGCTTTTATCAATATAAGTCAGATGTCGTGGTCGATAATGTTTTTCAGCATTTGGCGCAGAATTCAGAATATAAAACGAAAGCGATTTCTGAGTGGATTCAAGAGCGAAAGGCTGATGTTTATATTCTGGCAACCTGTCCGGCTCTTGCAAAAAACTTACATGAAAATTACGGCACACTTGATCAACTTGGAAAGGATAGATTGCTTTTTCGCCTTCGAGAGATTAACAGGCTCTATGGTTATGAGATGGCTTCATTAGTTGATGTAGATGGCAGAATAATTATATCTACCGGCAAATCAACAAACCTTGGTGATCATATTAAGCCTTTGGTTACTGAGAGTATTAATACAAACCGTAACCTAAACTCAGGTCTTGTTGAAGATTCGAATAATAGAATGCACTTGGATTTTGTATCTCCTATTTTTTATCGTCTTGAAGATGGTACCAAAAAAGGTGCCGGTGCTCTGGTAATGAATGCGGATCCCTATAAAACCCTTGTGCCAATGATTCATAGCTGGCCAAATCGTTTTGAAACCGCACGATCGCGCTTGATTGAGGCTCGAGTTGGCGGAGCTTATTTAATGAGAGATAGCTACGCTAAAGATGCTGAAATCAAACAAACGTTTCTCCAACCTCATGTAATGAATCAGATGCAGGAGTTAATCGAATCAGCCTCCAAAACAAAGTCAGGTGGAAAGCTTGGCTTTATCTCTCATTCAGGCGAAGAAGTGATCGTGTTTTATCAACAGATTCCATTTGTTGATTGGATACTTTTATCAAGAGTAGACCTTTCTGAAGCTATGCAGCCGGTGTGGATTCAACTAGCTTGGTTGTTCTTTACAATAGTAACTTTCCTTTCAGCAGTTTATTTTTTATTGTCAAGGAATCGAGCTTCAATTAGGTTACAAGAAGAAGCCAAGTATGCAGAAGATTTAAAACGGAACCAAGAGTATTATTTTGGCTTGTTTAAAAACGCGCCTTTGCCATATCTGTCGCTAAATGAAAAAGGTGAGTTGATGGATGTTAATTCGGCTTGGATCGAACTTTTTGGTTATGAAAAAGATAAGGTTTTGGGGCGGCCAATCTCAAATTTTTTAACTTCAATATCAGTGGAAAATTTTCGTAATAGATTCCCTGAACTTTTGGAGAAAGGCCAATTGAATGAAGTCTTTATGAACATTAAGACCAAATCACATGGTGTTAGAGATGTAGTGGTTGAAGGTAGAGTTTCTGATTTTGAGGAAAAAGGAGACAAAAGAACTCACTGTATTATGACTGACATTACCGAAAAACTACTAATAGATAAACAGCTCAAACTTGC
>DBOI01000053.1:9813-31994 GCA_002299245.1 Hydrogenovibrio sp. UBA650 | reverse complement strand
TCGATATATGGCATGGCGTAAAATTCTAAAATGGCTTTTGATATGCATCATGATTGGAGCACCAGCTGTTGCCATTTATATAATCTATTTTTCTAAAAATGATAAACCTGAATTTGTCACTCAAGCAGTGGTTAAGGGAGATATTGAAAGTCGAATTGTGGCAACCGGAACACTTGAACCGAGTAATTTTGTTGAAGTCGGTGCTCAGATTTCAGGTCAATTGGAAAAACTCTATGTTGAAGAGGGAGATGAAGTAAAACAAGGACAGTTGTTGGCCGAAATTGATGCCTCAGTTTTTGAAATTCGAGTTCAAGTAGCTGAAGCTGACTTAGAAGTCAAACAGGCTCTTCTCAAACAACAAATTGCAGAGCTATCGCTTGCTGAATCACGGCTTAAAAGTAACCAAAAGCTGATTCAGCGCAGCGTGATCAGCAGTGATGATTTAGCTAGAATTCGCACTGATGTCAGAGTTCTAAAATCAAAAATATCAGCAACTCAAGCGCAAATCAAAGCGGATAAAGCCAAAATTCTTGGCGATAAAGTCACTTTAGACTATGCCAAAATCTACGCGCCCATTAGCGGTACGGTGGTCAACCTTGAAGTTCGCGAAGGACAAACTTTGAACGCCAACCAGAGCACCCCGACAATCCTAAAAATTATGAACTTAAATACTTTCACACTGCGTTCAGAAGTCTCTGAAGCAGATGTTGGAAAACTTGAAAAAGGTATGCTGCTGGAATTTGCAACCCTTGGTAAACCCGACAAAATACATCAAACCAAAGTTCGTCGTATTCTACCCTCGCCGGAAATTGTGAACGACGTTGTCTTATATCAGGTTTTATCTGATGTAGACAATCAGGCTGGCGAACTTATGGATGCAATGACTGCACAGGTATTTTTCATTGAAAGTCGAGTTCGCGATACCCTTGTACTTCCTTTGTCAGCTATTAAAGAAGGGCGTGAAGGCAAGTTTGTCCGCAAACTTGAGAACAGCGAATTCAGCAGAGTCAAAGTTAAGACCGGTATTAAAAACCGAACTCATATTCAGATACTTTCAGGCCTGGAAGAAGGTGACAGGGTTATTACCGGATTTAAACGTTTTAAGAAAGGTGCTGGCAAAAAAGGTTTGGTAGATTCTCAAAAATCTCGTAGAAGGCATGGCGGAGGCTTTTAATAGGTGTCGGCAGCATTTATTGAGTTAAAAGAGGTTTGTCGTTACTACCAGAGTGGCGATAGCGAACTGAAGGCACTAGACCAAGTTAATTTGCGGATTAACAAGGGAGAATTTGTTGCGATTATGGGGCAATCGGGTTCAGGTAAAAGTACCTTAATGAATCTGCTAGGTTGCCTCGATAAACCGACCTCAGGTGAATATCTAGTAAATGGTTTTTCAGTAAGTGATCTGAGCCAGGATCAAGAATCCGCGCTCAGATTAAGTACCTTTGGTTTTGTATTTCAACGCTATCAACTTCTGGGGAACTACACTGCTCAGGAAAATGCCGCCATGCCTGCCATCTACCGTGCCGCGGGTTATGAAGAGCGAATGCAAAAAGCGGCCGATCTATTAGCCCGCCTTGGCCTAGCGGGCAGAGAATTAAACCGCCCTTCCGAGTTATCGGGTGGTCAGCAACAGAGAGTATCAATTGCTAGAGCTTTAATTAATGGTGCCGAAGTCATTTTAGCGGATGAGCCGACAGGCGCTCTAGACTCTGAAAGTGGTCAACAGGTTCTAAGCCTTCTGAAAGAACTGCACGCTGAAGGGGTAACCATTATTTTGATTACCCATGATGCAGAGGTGGCTGCTCACGCACAACGCATTATCAAAATTAAAGACGGTCGCATCGAAAGTGACCAAAATTCTACTGAAGCTGAAACCGATGTGACTGCAATAGAAGCTGACAACTCTTCCCACGGTCATAGCCAAATCAATCCTTACCCCAACATTAGCATTCTGGAATCCATCAAAACCTCCTTAACCTCATTAAAAGCCAACTGGTTCCGCACCTTTTTAACCCTTTTGGGGATTATTATCGGTGTCGGTTCAGTGGTATTGATGATGGCGATTGGCGAAGGTAGTAAAAAACAAGTTTTGGAACGCATCCAAGCAATGGGATCAGACCTGATGATTGTTATTCCCGGCGGCCCGAATATTCGTAAAAGAGAAGACTGGACCTCATTAAAGGTAGCTGATGCAAATCTTGTAAAAGAGATTGAGGGAGTTGAAATCGTCGCCCCAGAAAAAAATGCTCAGACCACAATGAGAGCCGGTAATCGAGATTACAACGGTAAGGTTTTAGCGACCTACCCGGAGTACAAAGCAGTCCGAACCTGGGAGATGGCAAGTGGGGTATTTTTCACCCATGAAGACATGCGTGAACTTGCCCCTGTTGCGGTCATTGGTGAAACCGTTGCTCAAATGCTATTTCCAGATCGAGACCCGATTGGTCAGTATGTGTTCTTGAAAAAATCTCAGTTTCAAATCATTGGCCTGCTGCGCTCCAAAGGAGCTAGTCCAAATGGTGATGACATGGACGATGTGGTTTTGGTTCCATTCTCAACGGCTAAAGTTAAATTGCTTGGAGGAGACCATCTGGGTCGAATCACCATAAAAGTGGCTGAAGGTTACGACAAACAACTGGTAAAAAATCAGGTTACCGCTGCAATCACGGCTCGTCAGGGAAGACAGACATTTAGAGTTAGAACTATGGATAGTTTTTCCCAGACTTTGACCAAAACTCAGGAAACTCTAACACTGTTATTGGGTTCCGTGGCAGCCATATCTCTAATTGTTGGCGGCATAGGTGTAATGAATATTATGCTGGTCAGTGTGTCGGAAAGACGCAGAGAAATTGGCTTGCGCATCGCCACCGGTGCGAAGCCTTCTGATATTATGCGCCAATTCAATATTGAAGCCTTGGTTGTTGGTGCTTTTGGCGGTGCCTTGGGAGTCTTGTTTGGAATCCTTGTCGCCCTGGCAGTAGGGGCCTTTAATGTGGCTATCTCGTTTTCTCTGCTACCGGCATTGATTGCTTTTTCATCAGCGGTCGTCGTAGGCCTGGTATTTGGCCATACACCTGCCAGAAAAGCCGCTAATCTTGATCCTATCAGAGCATTATCAGAAGAGTAGCATTGTAAAACTGATTGAAGTTTTAACTCCTAGACAAGTGGCTACTTTATAGTCTTGGAAGATTTTTTTGAGTTGGCGTTCTTCATCAAGTCTTTAGCAAAACCATCTACCGACTCTTGAAGTAACTTATCTTTGTCATCTCTCTGATAAGCCTTTAATTCCTGAGCATAACGCTTAAAGCCCTCTGTAAAAGGATCATAGGTTTTCTGTTCAGTAATGCTGATAGGTTCCAACTTAGTCACTTCAGCAAGCGCTGATAAAGGCATCGAAACCAGGCCTGTCAAAAGCAAAATAAGTGAAAAAATAGAAAGTTTCATAACCATTACTCAGCTTCGATCAAGTTGATCACCGTGCTTATGTTCATAGACATCAAAAATTGTAATCGCCATGGCCGCTATAACCGGTCCAAAGAAGAGACCTATTACCCCAAAATGAATCAGGCCTGCAAAAGTTGACAATACGGTAATCAAAGTATGGTTAGCAACCTCAAGCCCTTCTCCGCCACTTTTTAGCGACTTAGTCAGCTTGTTTATCATAAGTGGACGCATAATATTATCAATTACAAAACCGGTAACGACCACCCCCCAAATAGTGATGGTAATGGCTGTCAAATAGTCGCCATGCAACAGGCTATAAACTACGATTGGAATCCAGACTAAAGCCGCACCGACTACTGGAATAAATGAAGTAACCGCCACCGCCATACCAATGAACAGGCCTGGCAAACCTAGAACCCAGGATATCAATGCAAAAGAGATACCTTGCATCACGGCAATTCCAAGTACGCTTAGAGTCAATACCGTAGATAAGGCTGCAAATCGGTCCATAATCATCTGATCAAATCGGTTTTCCAAAGGTGAAAGATCCTTCAAGTGCTGAGCAATTGAGTGACCATCACGGTAGAAAAAGAACAGCGCAAAAATTGACAGGCCTATAAAGGTAATAAACGATGAGGTTGTTCCCAAAACACCCTGCAGCAGGAACAGTGTAGTTTGTTGAATGAATCCAAGAATTTTCTGCGAGTGCTCTTTAATTTGCGCAAGCGCACTGGCTTGCGCTTGATCACTCAAAGGAAGATAGCTCAACAACGATTGGTTAAGCGCAGCCAAACTTTCAGCGTCTTGTGCTCCAAGCCAACTTTGAGCATCACTGTATAGATGACCAACCTGTAGGCTGACTTCAACTAATAGATAGGTAACCGGGGCTATAACGCCCAAAAACACCAAGGTACTCATCGCTGAAGCCGCCATGGTTGGCGAATCCTTACAATGAGGTAGAAGCAATTCATACCCTTTGTAGCTGGCCGTTGCCAGAATCATGGCAAAAAACAAGGCCTCCAAAAATGGTGAGAATAGCCAGAGCACTCCCACAATTGCTAAAAGCAGTAAAATGACTAAAAAACCTTCCTCATAAGGCTGATTGTCACGCATAATAATCCTCGCAAGAATAATAAAAGATTGAGCATACCCTACCATGAATACCGATATTGAAGAAGTGATTATTCGCCCCTTGGGCTCTTTACAGATCCTGTCATATCAAGAGGCTTACCAGCTCTGTGATGCCAGTGAATCAGGTTTAAACGATCTGTTAAGAAGGTGCACTCTTGCTGTTCTCAACACTGGCTCGGAACAAGATAATGAACTCTCTCTTTTAGAGGCCTACCCTGACTTTTCTATTTCAGTCACTGTAAAGGGACGTGGAGTACAAATCACACTGAATAAAGCGCCGCGCCATGCCTTTGTTGATAATGAACTGATTGTTGGTTTGAAAGAGCACATTTTTGCAGTGATACGCGACCTGATCTACTCGCAAAACGAAGTGATTTCTAACAACGAAATTAGCCTGAGATCGTCACATGGCATAACCAATGCGGTGTTTCATATCGCACGCAATGCCAACTTAATGATTCCGAATGTACTTCCCAATATAGTCGTTTGCTGGGGTGGTCACTCTATTCCCGAAAACGAGTACAAATACAGTAAACATCTCGGCTATGAATTGGGGCTACGAAACCTCGACATTTGCACCGGTTGCGGCCCGGGAGTAATGAAAGGGCCGATGAAGGGCGCCATTCTAGGTCACGGTAAACAGAGATATAAAAACGGCCGTTATATTGGTATGACAGAACCAGGTATTATTGCTGCCGAAGCTCCCAATGCGTTTGTAAATGAACTCTGCATTATGCCCGATATCGAAAAACGCCTCGAAGCCTTTATTCGCATTGGTCACGGAATTGTGATTCTTCCCGGTGGGCCAGGCACAATGGAAGAGCTGCTCTATTTGTTAAGTATTCTGCTACACCCAGATAACAAAGAGCTTAAGTTACCTGTGGTGCTTACGGGAGATGAAACCAGCCAGGATTATTTCAACGCTATTATTGAGTTTGTTAATATCACTTTAGGTGATGAAGCAACAGCAAGGCTCAAAGTCATTATTAATCACCCTCGCGACGTTGCCAGCTATATGAAAGACCACATGGAAATAGTTCGCCAAGACCGCAAAGAGAGTAGTGATGCCTACTATTATAACTGGCGAATTAGCCTTGATCTTGAAGACCATCAACTACCGTTTGAACCGACTCATAAAAACATGGCAAAACTCAATTTGCATAAAGATCAGCCTGCATACCTTTTGGCCAGCCAACTTCGCAAAGCGTTTTCAGGCATTGTTGCCGGTAATGTTAAGGCCGATGGTATTCGCCAAATTCGCGAACACGGCCCTTTCGAAATAAAGGGCGATGCGGATATTATGCAAGCCATGGATCGACTGCTTCAGAGTTTCGTTGCTGAGAAACGTATGAAGATAGGCGATGAAGAGTACACGCCTTGTTATAAAATACATGCTTAGATTCACAGAATAGAGAAATCGATGAGCTTCGAAGAGTTAGACCTAGATCCGGTTTTATTAGCCGCCATACAAGAACAGAAATTCTATAAACCGACTCCGGTTCAAGAGGCCGCAATACCGGTACTGATGGATCGAACCGATCTTCTTGCCGGAGCCGCTACCGGTACAGGAAAAACCGCAGCGTTTGTGTTACCAATACTGCAATATCTTTTAGAAGAACCACAGCCAGCTAAATTTCCAAGAATTTTATTGCTAGCGCCTACCAGAGAATTAGCCTTCCAAATTCATAAAGTTATTAAGCAACTTGGAACCAACTGTAACTTTCCAAGTGTCATTATCACTGGTGGTTTCAAAATGAGCCAACAGATCGAGAACCTAAAAAAGCCTTGTGACATCCTGGTGGCAACCCCCGGACGTCTGGCAAAAATAATGCAAGAGGAAGGAGTCAACCTATCGAATATTGAGGTACTGATCATTGATGAAGCCGATCGAATGCTCGATATGGGACAAGGCCCAACCGTTCACGCGCTGCTCGAAGCCATTCCTGGTGATTTTCAGGCTGGATTATTTTCTGCGACCTTATCAGGTAGTGGCGTTGAAAAGTTTGCCAATGAAATTCTTGATGAACCTGAAGTTGTTCAGATTGATGCACCAAACCAACAATCCGAACAAGTTCAGCAGATTGCCTATCTGGCAAATGACAAAGAGCATAAGCAGGCACTGCTCACCAACTTACTTAATGATGCCAGTTGTTTAAGTGCAATTGTGTTCTGTAATAAAAAAGAACGCGCAATTGAAGTCACTGAATATCTTCAGTCGCAGAATGTATCCGCACAAGTTTTACACGGCGACTTTATTCAGGCAGTACGTCTGGAAAAAATGCAAAAGTTTATTCGCGGCAAGATTAAAGTACTGGTGGCAACCGATGTCGCCGCCCGTGGTTTGGATATGCTCAATATCACTCACGTCATTAACTACGACTTACCCTACCGCGGTGACAACTACATCCATCGCATTGGGCGAACGGGTCGAGGCCAACAGGCAGGCATCGCAGTGAGTCTTGTTGAACGCCATGATCTAGTCAATCTTGAACGTATTGAATACCATCTAAAACAGAAAATGCCGATCGGTAAAATGCCAGGTCTTGAAGCGAATTTTAAACTCAAAGACGCGCTCAAAAAAGCAACCAGTAAAAAGAAGCCCAAGAAAAATGCCGGCAAGAAGAAAGCCACCGCCAAGAAAAAACGCTAGCTTAGAGCCGCAAGCGTAGATTCTTTGCTGTTGCCTTGATTTAATTGGTTCTAAAGAACTTAATCAGATTCTTTAACTGATCAGCCTGCTGGCCCAATGACTCAGAAGCGGATGTCGTTTCTTCAACCAACGTCGCATTTTGTTGAGTACCGCTGTCAAGATCAGTAATTGATTGATTTATCTGATTAATACCACTAGTTTGTTCTGATGAAGAATGAGATATCTCGGCGACGATTGTTGAGGCCTGATTAATTGAGTCATTGATGACTGATAGTGACTCACCGGTCTGGACAACATATTGTGATCCCTGCTCGACATTTTCGACCGAAGACTCAATCAACGACTTAATATCTCTGGATGCGTCGGCAGACTTCTGAGCCAGGTTGCGAACCTCTCCTGCGACCACAGCAAAACCACGGCCGTGCTCACCTGCTCTAGCAGCCTCAACAGCAGCATTGAGAGCAAGTAAGTTTGTCTGAAATGCAATCGAATCAATTAACCCGATAATATCTGAAATTTTTTGCGATGAGTCTGTGATTACTTCCATGGCTTTGACCGCTTTTTCTGCAATAACCTGACCCTCTTGAGCCCGCTTGCTTGCTTCAGCAGATAATTGATTTGCCTGTTTTGCCGATACAGAGTTCTGCTCAACAATGGAGTTCATCTCTTCCATTGATGCCGCTGTTTCTTCAATTGATGCCGCCATTTGCTGAGTACGGCTATTCAAATTATGCGAGCCTTCAGAAACTTCTGTCGCTGCGCTCGATACGGAATCAGACACCTCTGATATTTCGGTAAGCGTTTCATTCAAACCTCGTGCAGAATCATTAATAGCATCCTGCAGAGTTTTCAGTTGGCCATGATATTGATGATTAATTTTTTTCGTCAAATCGCCTTTAGACTGAGCAACCATAACTTGGTTAATCTCATTAATTGCCGAGCCAAGTCCGTCTAAGGCTGAATTAATACTTGATTTCAAATCATTGAAATTACCACGAGCTTCAACTTCAACCCGGGCACCAAATTCACCTTGAGTCATCTGCTCCATCACATGTGTAGTGTTATTGACCATCGCTGCCACAGATTCCAATGCCTTCTCAACTTTGTTTCTAAAATCTGCTGGAACTTGTGGATCCATTTTGACATCAAGTTTGCCTGAATCAATACCATTTATGACTTGTTCCAATTGGAGCATCATAAACTCAATATTTTCCGCTGAACCATTAACTCCTTGCTTAAGGAGTTTTAGATCACCTTCATATTCTCCTTGAATCCGCTGACTAAAGTCTGCTTGGGCAATGGCTGAAACCACATGGTTTGCCTCGGTAACTGAATTGGACATATTCTCCAATAATGAGTTAAACGAATTAGAAATGCTTCCCAGTTCATTTTCCAAAACGGGCAGGCGACTGTCCAACTTCATGTTTTGATTAACTTGCTCAACCTCGTTGACAATCGTATTTATCGATTGAGACACTTGCCTGATAATGTAAATTGCCATTGTTAGTAGAATAATCAGTGCTAGCGCACTGATTTCCAAATCGTGGATTAATGCCGATTGGAAGGCTGCATCAATATCATCAATATAGATACCAGTCCCAACAATCCAACCCAGCTCTTTAATTTCTCTGACAATAGAGAGTTTAGGAACCGGCTCTTCCTCGCCAGGGCGACTCCAGTAATATTCAACATAGCCCAAGCCATCTCCTGCTTGAATCGCTTTTACCATGTCAACAAACAGATAGTTTCCAACCTTATCTTGAGTTTTGCTTAGGTCTTTGCCATCCAGTGCAGGCTTAATTGGGTGCATAATCATATTGGGATGACGATCCATTACCCAAAAATAATTCTCTCCTTCATAGCGCACCTGCTTCAGCCAATCACTTGCTCGTTGTTTTGCTTGATCGAGAGAAATTTTGCCTGAGTTTACCTGCTCCAAATAGGTTTGAATTTGATTTACAACGATATCGCTGGTTATCTCTAGCTGTTGCTCTTTAGCCGAGACTAGTTGCTTGTATGTTGAATTAAGAGAAAAAGCCATTAATACCATCATCGATATTAAAGAAGCAATTACTAGCGTCCATAGCCTTGCTGAAATTGTCATTGAAGGGTCCTCAAAGTTCTTGTACTGTCGTACTTAACAAACACTTATAAAAATCGGTATCTGGCTTAAGAGCAAGCTTTAGACCAGCGTTTGCTAAAAACAAATAAACTAAGAGGATTTAGGGGGATTGGTGTGCGCTACCGCAGAATATATTGTACTAAGGCTGTATTAAGGCATCTCTAATCTGCATATAAGCGATCAGAAATTCAAACAGCATTCGCCAGAATAGCTGCATAAACAAAAATGTTACTCCAAACAGGAAAACCAGGCGCAGCTTTTGAGAAAAGCTCAATTGATTCCAAAGAACGTTTTTTCCGATTTTATAGGCCAGTTTTGCCGCGTCGTACTTATTCGTAAGCCATGCAACTAAATACCAAGCAACAAAAGGCATCAGCACCGCACCAAGGTAATAAAAACCGATCAGGACTTCAATGCTGATAAATGATTTAAAGGTTAAAAAGTCCATGAAAATGTTTGGCAGTCAGCCTTTATTATTCTGACTCTCTAGCCGGAATAGTTGAGAGGTGGTCAAAATAATAGTGAGAAAGAGCGATAACCGCCAATACCGGAACGAAAAGCCCGACAAGCGGCAAGGTGCTCAATAAAAACAAAGCCGCCACCGCCAGAGTCGGCGTCCAATTAGAAAGCTGTTTAACCTCGTTGAAAAGCTGCTCAGGCAAAATAACCTGGCCTACATCTAATACCAACATGTAACGGAAGAAAAGGAATCCGAGTATCCAGAACCAAACTATGTTCACTAATGGAATAAACAGCATTGGGGTGGTGACAATAAACAGCAAAAACAGTAAGAGGCCAAACCATAACACCTTACCAATCATGCCCGTCATAGTGCCATGTCCCTGATAATCAGTATGAGGATAGTGCTTATCATGAACCGCTTTCACTAGGCTGTCTGTCATAAAGCCTGTGATAATCATTGCAAACAGTAAAATCAGGTAACTGCCGAGTAGAATACTTAACACCCCCGCAATAAGCGCTACCATCACACCAGCAATCCACAGTAAAACACCACCGATAAATGGAATCGCACCAATTGTCTGTTCTGCTTCGGTTTTCCATGTCGTCGCATCCTGCACTAAAGGGTTCTCTGTAAACAGATCACTGACTAGAAATACGCCAAAAATGCCGTACCCCATTAATGAGACAAGAATAATGGCTGCAATGAACGGCACGAACAAGCGCCATAGAATAGCCGGTTCTTTGAGATCAACAAGCGTTTTAAAAAGTAAATCAATCATAAGAAAATCCTGTAAGGCAGTCCAAAAAGAATTCATTGTTACCGAATTCTATTTGGATTACAGTCTCCTGCAAAGCAACAAATGTGGGAATAAAATGACTAAAGTATGTCTACCTGGATTTTAACAGGCCTGCTTTAGCCGGCTATTTAATCCAGATAGACTTGACGTTGGTAAACTCTCTAATACCATGCACCGAAAGTTCGCGCCCATAACCAGAGTTTTTAACACCACCAAAAGGCATACGTGGATCGGAAAAGCTTATATTATTGATGAAGGTGGCGCCGGACTCCATTCCGCGAGCCATGGTTTCAGCAGTGGCAACATCATCAGACCAGATTGAACCTCCCAGGCCGAAATCAACCGAATTGGCAATACCTAAGGCATGTTCCGGCTCAGTGGCCTTTAATACTATTGCAACCGGTCCAAAAAACTCTTCACTCCAAGCGGGCATATTGCTAGTCACATCGGTTAATATTGTTGGCGCATAGTAGCAACCAGGACGATCCAACTGATAACCTCCGGTAACGATTTTCGCGCCCATTTCAACTGAACGCATCACCTGGTCATGTAGTTCATCAAGTAAGTCTTGGCGAGCCATTGGAGCTAAGGTTGTTTCCGAATCCAACGGATCACCAGCAACAAATTTATCCTCAATTGCTTGTTTAAACTGTTCGGTGAAATCATCAACGATGTGTTGATCAACAATAAAACGTTTTGAGGCAATACAGCTCTGCCCCATATTTAAGAAACGTCCCGCTACTGCTCCTTCAACAGCCGCTTTTACATCTGCGCTATCAAGAACAATAAAAGCATCGGAGCCGCCAAGTTCAAGCACAGTTTTTTTCAGTTCGGAGCCAGCAATTGAAGCCACTTTACGGCCTGCATTTTCACTACCAGTCAAAGTCACTGCTTGAACAGCAGGGTGTCGAATCACACTTTCTACCTGATTTGCACCAATCATCAAATTGGTAAAAACAAAATCGGGAAAACCTGCTTTACGAAAAACCTCTTCAATGGCAAGCGCACACTGCGGAACATTGGACGCATGTTTTAACAGGCCTATATTACCTGCTATTAAGGCAGGTGCAGCAAAACGGAAGACCTGCCAAAATGGGAAATTCCACGGCATAACTGCAAGAACGACTCCTAAAGGCAAATAGGCCACATAGCTTTTTGAAGCATCTGTTTGAATGATCTCATCGGCTAGAAATTCCGGCCCGTTATCAGCATAAAACTCACAAACCCAGGCACATTTTTCAATTTCAGCTTCAGCTTCAGCAATGGTTTTACCCATCTCTAATGAGATCAGTTCTGCAAGCGGTTCAACATCATCACGCAGTACATCTGCGACACGTCTTACCATTGTGCAACGATCTTCCATAGCAGTAAGCTTAGACCATTCTTCAAACATATAACTCGCCTGAGTCACCGTATAGTCAATGGTTTCTTGATCCCAAGTTTCGAACTCTGCAAGCAGCTCGCCTGTTGCAGGATTAATAGATTGCATTGCCATAGTCTTTATCCTCTACTGTATGCTTACAGTTATTGAGTAATTGCCTGATGTGCCCAGGCTGAGGCTACCATAAAGCTATTGCCTATTTCATTTATGCCCAAGCCATCATACTTTAAGTTGCCTAAAACACTACTTGCCTGCTCCATGGCTTCTAGAACCCTGATCGCATCTCCCATTGGCCCAACACGTTCAACCAAGGCCTGCTGTAAATTATCAGCCAACGGCATTTCAGAAACCACGTCTTCAATCGGGACTTTAAAAAACGCGCCTAAATTAGAAAACAGTCCGACCAAAAAATAGCTGTCTTTTTCGGTTTTTTGCCCGGAGGTTTCAGCAATAATCTCACAGAATTTAGCCCGCATAAGCGAAGTAATCATCAGCTCCTTAGGCACATTCTCAATATTTGAAAGCATCAACATATTGACCCAGAACTTTAAACGTTTTAGTCCCATGTACTTTAGCGCATCAGAAATTGTTTCAACTCGGATTGGAATCATATTTGTAGGATTGTTTATCGCTACTAATAGCTTGTGACTCAAAGCGACATCTTGTCCGACAATCTGCGATAACTCATAAAAATCAGTAGCCGGATCATTAACCTTGGCAAGCAGTTGCAACAAGGTTAAGTTGTTTCCGCTAAGCTTTTGACCATTAATAATAATAGGATTAGTAAAGAAATATCCTTGAAAGTAGTCGAATCCAAGCTTTTTCAGATAGTTGAACATCTCTTCTGTTTCAACCTTTTCTGCGATCACTTGAACGCCCTTGTGATGTAGCGACTCTATAATCAGTTTTAATTGGATCTCGGTATGAGCTTCAACATCGACTTTCACATAATCACTGATACCAGCAAGTTTAATGCTTGAATCATCATCGACAAAATCATCAAGTGCAATCTTAGAGCCGGCCTGTCGAATATCTCTAAGCTTTTTAAGCACCTCAACGTCTTTGCTAACATTGTTGGGGATTTCTAATACCAAGGTTGTATCTGGATCCAAATTTGGCAGGTTGTTAACATCCAGCAGATCTTTTGGCAGGTGTAACATCATATTGTTGTGGCCAACTATTGCCTGAAAGCCGATATTGTCTTCAGTACTCTTTATCAGCTCAGAAGTTGCTTGCAAAGACTCCTTGTTAGGGTTTAGGCCTTGATGGAACCTAAGCTCATATGCAAATACATTCATATCTCTATCGAGAATAGGTTGCCTACCAATAAAAACCTCTGACATTTATCTCACCCTATAAAGTGCATCTAACAAATTAACAATCATAATACCAAAACAATGGGTAGTTTAAACCTTAATACACGCTAACTATCGGTCAAACATCAGGCGCAGACCCGGATTAAAGTCTGCAAACTCTCCTTGATGATATTTCAGCTCTCCAGAAACAATTGTGCTAATCACTGAAGATTTAAAGGTATGACCTTCCCATGGAGACCACTGACACTTATAAAGATTGTGCTCTTTGTCATCAGTGTGGGGTTTATTCATATCAACTAGAACTAAGTCAGCCCAGTAGCCTTCGCGAATGTAACCTCTGTCTTCTATTTCATAGAGTTTAGCCACATCATGAGAGTTTTTTTGCACCACGAGTTCAATATCAAACACACCTTCATGCACCATATCAAGTAACGCACTTAAGGATTGCTGAACCTGAGGCAACCCAGCTGGCGCGCTAAAATATTTATTCTGTTTTTCTTCCCAGAGATGAGGAGCATGATCGGTGGCAATGACATCAATACGACCATCAATCACTGCTTGGCGAATCGCATCACGATCAGACTGTTTCTTGACTGCTGGATTGCATTTAATCAGGGTTCCACGAGTTGCATAATCCTCGTCAGTAAACCATAGGTGGTGGGTACAGGCCTCCGCAGTAATCTTTTTATTATCCAGAGGACCAGGTTCAAACAGCTCTAACTCTTCTGCCGTAGTAATATGTAAGACATGCAGCCTGGCACCAGTTTCTTTAGCAAGTTGCACAGCAAATGAAGAGGATTTATAACAGGCTTCTCGACAGCGAATATCTGGATGCGCTTCAATTGGTACATCTTCACCGTACTTTTGAATGTACTTCTCTTCCAATTGTTTGATCATCGGCGTGTCTTCACAGTGAGTGGTAATCAGTGTTGGACTGTGGGTAAAGATATCTCTAAGAGCCTGCTCGCGATCCACCAGCATATTCCCGGTTGAAGCGCCCATGAAAATTTTCACCCCACATACATTGCGAGGATTGACCTGCTTCAACTCTTCCAAGTTGTCATTGGTGGCACCAAAATAAAAAGAGTAGTTGGTCCAGGACTTTTCAGCGCCTATTTGGTATTTGTCTTCTAGGTCTTTAATAGTGGTTGTGGTTGGCTTAACATTTGGCATCTCCATGAAACTGGTTGTTCCACCGGCCAAAGCAGCTTTTGACTCAGAGTTAATATCACCTTTATGAGTCAATCCAGGCTCGCGAAAATGCACCTGATCATCAATCATTCCCGGCAAAAGAGTCAAGCCTGTCGCATCGATCGTTTTATCAGCTGCAACATCCAGTTTTTCCGCTATCTGCTGAATCCGGCCTTCTGAAATATAGATATCGCCAATAAACTGTTTACCTTCGTTAACAATATTGGCTTGAGAGATAAGAATTGTTTTCGAGTTTTGAGTCATCTTTACTTCCTTATTTGACGCGCTTTTATTGGTATTCTAGCGATAATCTGTGTAAGATTTTGGTTATTTTCAGACAGAATCTAACCCAACTGCATATGGCCAATAAATCTATCAATCCTATTTCCTGGATATTGATCAAACTGGTTCGCTTCTACCAGATTTTTATCAGCCCGCTGATTGGTCCTCGCTGTCGTTTCTACCCAACCTGTTCAAGCTATACCATTGAAGCAATTACGCTACACGGCCCTATCAAAGGCAGCTGGCTTGCGATTAAACGTATTTCAAAATGCCACCCAGGTAACCCAGGAGGAGTTGACCCCGTTCCTCCTCACCAGTGCGACTGTGATTGTGAATGTAAAACTCCCGACTCATCTGAAAAAAATAAACAACCTTAGCGCTGTTCAATTGTCACAATAGTGACTTCTAAAAACGCTAAAATGGATGATTAACTCTGCAATCAACTAGTCGACAGAATCAGAACAATGAGTCAAGAACAAAACACCCTTAACAACTCTCCATACATTAATCGTGAAAGCAGCTTATTGGAATTCAATCGCCGAGTTTTAGCCCAGGCTAGTAATGAAAATATTCCATTGCTTGAGAGATTGAAATATCTGTGTATTTCCAGCAGTAATATGGATGAGTTTTTTGAGGTTAGGTTGGCAAGTTTGCTTGAGTTGGCAGATGACCCCAGTGCCGTTACCAAACCTGACGGCCAAAAACCTGAAGATGTGGTTCATTGCTTACACAATCGAGCCCATGAAATCGTTGAAGAACAGTACCACACACTAAACAACGTGCTTATTCCTGAACTAGATAAAGAAAATATTCGTTTTATTCGACGCAATTACTGGTCTGAACATCAGCGCGAATGGATTAGAAATTACTTTTCCGAGTCGCTTCAACCTGTACTAAGTGCTGTAGGATTAGACCCATCACACCCCTTCCCAAAAGTACTCAATAAAAGTTTGAATTTCATTGTCTCTCTTGAGGGCCAGGATGCATTTGGGCGATCTAATGGCTTGGCAATTGTTCCGGTTCCTCGATCTCTTCCGCGTATTATCAAGTTGCCGCCTGAGGCTACCGATGGCGCAAACGATTTTGTATTTCTATCGTCGATATTACACGCCAATGTATCCCTGCTATTTCCAGGAATGACCGTAACTGGCTGCTACCAGTTCCGTGTAACCCGAAATACCAACCTGTTTATTGACGAAGAAGAGGTTGATGACCTAATGAGCGCCTTGCGCGGTGAACTCAGTGGCAGGCAATATGGCGGCGCTATCCGCCTCGAGGTTGCCGACAATTGTCCGATGCATTTGATCGACTATCTACTTGATCGATTTAACCTTAACAGCGAGTCTCTCTATAAAGTAAATGGACCTGTTAATTTACACCGTCTGGATGCGGTTCCCGGGATGGCAAAACGCCCCGACCTGCTGTTCTCGCCTTACTCTCAAAGATCTATCACCGCTAATAAAAGGCCTTCTAAAAACGCCTTTAAGCTATTCACTCGACACAAAGAGACTGAGAGCCTGTTCGATAAAATCAAGCAAAAAGACATTTTGCTTCACCATCCTTATGATTCATTTAACCCGGTTATTCAATTCTTGCAAGAAGCCGCCAATGATCCAAATGTACTTGCAATCAGGATGACACTTTATCGCACTGGAGAAGACTCTAAAATCATTCGAGCATTAGAGAAAGCCGCGCAAAATGGTAAAGAAGTCACCGCAGTTGTAGAGCTACGAGCGCGTTTTGATGAAGATAACAATATTATTCAAGCGACGCGTTTACAAGATGCTGGTGCCCATGTTGTTTATGGAGTTGTGGGCTATAAAACCCACGCCAAAATGATTCTGGTGGTACGTAGAGAAGGCGATAAAATCCGCCACTACACTCACATGGGAACTGGTAACTATCACCATATTACGACCCGATTCTATTCCGACTTTGGCATGATGACAGCCAACCCGGCTATTGGTCGCGATGCCTCCAAGATATTCCAACAGCTGACCAGTCTTGGCGACACCAAAAATCTGGAAGTGGTTCTTCAATCCCCTTTCACACTTAAGAGCGGCATGGTCGAACGAATAGAACGAGAAGCAGAACTCGCGAAACAAGGTAAGCCAGCAAGAATCATTGCAAAAATGAACGGACTGGAAGAAAAAGGCATTATTGATGCACTTTATAAAGCTTCTGCTGCGGGGGTTAAAATTGACCTTATCGTTCGTGGAATATGCAGCCTGAGACCTGGTGTAACCAGCCTGTCAGAAAATATCACGGTTACATCTATTATCGGTCGATTCTTGGAACATCACAGAATTTACTACTTTGAAAACAGTGGCGGAGAACCTGAGCTGTTTTGCTCCAGTGCTGACTGGATGCGCCGCAACCTGCTGGCTCGAGTAGAGACCTGTTTTCCAGTATTAGATCAAGACTGCTTTCAACAGGTCTATACTGAAGGCCTTGCGATTTACCTGGAAGACAACACCGGATCATGGCGACTTCAAGCGGATGGCAGTTATATACCTCTGTCTGATGATGGCAAAGTAGCTTTCAATGCTCAAACGTCTCTGATTGAGAAATACAGCAAATAAGCCATCGAACTATCTAAATCCATATAAAAACGTTACACTAAGCGCCGGTCAAAGATGAAAAGAAAAATAGCAGCAAGCGGAGAACTTGCTCAGTAACGTTGAACTAAATTTTATGAGTAACAACTCCCAAAAAGACCTGTTTGCAGCAATTGATCTTGGCTCAAACAGCTTCCATATGATTATCGCCCGTGAAACCCACGGTCAGATGCAAATTATTGATAAACACAAAGAGATGGTTCGCCTCAGAGCCGGACTAGACAAAAAAGGCAAGCTCAGCAAAAACGCTTTTGAAGATGGCATCTCATGTCTAGAGCGCTTTGGTCAACGCATAAAAGATATTCCTGCAAATAACGTCAGAGCAGTCGGCACCAACACGCTGCGCAATGCCAAGAACAGCCGTGAGTTTTTAGCTCAAGCCAAACAAGCACTCGGCCACGGTATTCAAATTATTTCTGGGCAGGAAGAAGCTCGACTTATTTACCTGGGTGTGGCTCACGGCTTGCCACAAAATGATGAGAAACGTCTTGTGATGGATATTGGAGGTGGAAGCACTGAATATATCATTGGCAAACGCATGGAGAACCGCCATTTAACTAGCACAGAAATGGGTTGTGTTAGCATCTCCCAAGAGTTTTTTCCAAAAGGAAAAATAACCGAAGCCAACTTTATAGAAGCGACTTCACGCTGTAGACAAATCTTAAGGCCACACCGCAGAACACTGCTTAAAAAAGGTTGGGATCTATCAATTGGTGCTTCTGGCACCATCAAGTCTATTGGCCAGATTTTAGAACTCAATGAGTGGGCAGACTCCTCAATAACTTTACAAGGCATGATCAAGTTGAGCAAAACTCTGATCAAAGCTGGATCAACCAATGAACTTAAATTAGCAGGCCTCAAAGATGAACGCAGACCGGTTTTAATTGGCGGTCTAGCAGTGCTGATGGCAACATTTATTGAGCTCAACATTGAAAAAATGCAAGTTTCTCAATACGCCCTTCGAGAAGGTTTAATTCTTGACACTCTGGGACGATTAAATGCAGAAGATATTCGAGAAACCAGCGTCAAAGCCATGCAAAAATGGATGAAAGTCGACACGGAACAAGCGGATGAAGTTGCGAAAACAGCCAACTCTCTCTTCAAACAAAGCCACAACACTTGGAGTTTGTACTCCGACAGCTTTGACTACTCTCGCCTGTTAAATTGGGCTTGCCGTTTACACGAAGTTGGCCTTGCCGTCAGTTTCAAACGCTCTAGGTACCACAGTTCATATATTATCAATAATGCCGACATGGCCGGCTTTAACCAACAGGAAAAGCAGGTTCTTGCTGCTTTGGTGTTAAATCAGCGCGGTAGATATATTGAAGAATCCATAGAAGATCTGGATGATTCTGTAAAAGACGTCATGCCTTACCTGACTGTACTCTTAAGACTGGCTGTTAGAATTCACCGCGGGCGCGACTTAGAAATAGTTGACCCAACCTTGAGAATTGAAGACAAGAATAGCATTCATCTTGATTTTGATGATCACTGGCTAGATGAGCACCCGCTTACTCGCCTCGACTTGGAAACTGAGGCCAATAGACTTGAAAAAGTAGGTTTTAAACTGATTATTGGTTAGTCGATTAGCTTAAAATTAGCCTTGCGACATATCGCTATAAATCGATTAGCGGATATTTTCCATTAATACGCTAAGCCATGGCGCCGAAACCAGAATCGCAATGGCTGACATCAAACCTGAAATCAGTCCAATTCCAATTTGTGGTATCAGGTTGTTTTGCTTAACATCAATTTCTGACATACGTTTTTCAATCGAAGAGAAGGTATCTACCTGACGTTTTAACAGGCCATTCAAGGTTTTGATCTGTTTGAACAATAGTTGCTGCTCTTTTTCCAGCTTCAGCTTTGATTGAGCACCTTGTTCTTCAATCATCCGAACATTCTTAGCCAAGGTTCCAATCGAATCATCCATCTGTCTAACCAGAGTTTGAATTGCTGTTTTATCTTCCTTTAACCACTCAAAGTCCGGTTCAACCATATCCGACATATCCATGTCGTCAAAGTTATTATTCTGTTCTCGATTGCGACGCATAGCTTGTTCTAACAAAACACTCTTTGAGCCTAGTGGTTCAATTTGACGTAAATCAATTGCCATTATCTATCCCTTGTTGTCAATTTTCTGTCTGTATTTTTATATAATTGTTTGCCAAGTTTAATATGCAGAAAACATGCCAATTACAAACTAAATACAAAAAACACAACAAGAGAAGACCAAGATGAAATATGTAGGGGCCCACGTATCTGCAGCAGGAGGTGTTGAGAATGCACCGATTCGAGCCAATGAAATTGGAGCCACTGCATTTGCACTATTCACCAAAAACCAGCGTCAATGGACAGCAAAAGCTCTTACAGAAAACAGTATTCAAGACTTCAAAGAAAACTGCCAAAAATATGGCTATGGTCCGAATCAAATTCTACCTCACGATAGCTATTTAATTAATCTAGGACACCCTGATTCTGATAAGCGTAAAAAATCACTGGATGCATTTATTGATGAGCTGCAAAGATGTCAACAACTGGGGATAGATCGACTAAATTTTCATCCAGGGAGTCACTTGCGAGAAATCAGTGAAGAACACTGTATGAATCTAATCTCCGAATCATTAAATTATGCTCTTGAGCAAACAAAAGGTGTCACCGCAGTACTAGAAAATACCGCAGGTCAGGGTTCAAATTTAGGGTTTAAACACGAACAACTCGCTTACATTATAGATCGTATCGAAGACAAATCACGAATTGGAGTATGCATAGATACCTGCCACGCTTATGCTGGAGGTTATGATCTCAAGAATGAGTTTGAGACTGTTTTTGATGATTTTGAAAAGGTTATCGGTTTTAAATATTTAAAAGGCATGCACCTCAATGACTCGAAAGTGCCTCTTGGATCCAGAAAAGACCGTCATCACAGTTTAGGCGCTGGTGAAATTGGCTGGGATCCTTTCAAAAAAATCATGCAAGACCCTCGATTTGATGGCATTCCTCTAACTCTAGAAACTGTCGATACCGAGCTTTGGCCTGCTGAAATTCAACAACTAAAAGAGTGGGCTGAAAATTAAAGTAAACACTTTAAGCTTGAAGGTTAGAAATTGAATGGGGTAAGATAACTTTTCTATCCTTTCTAAAAACAAGAAGTTAATGAACAAAAACCAATTTATAGAATTTGTCATGCACACCGGCGTGCTAAAACTTGGCGAATTCACCCTCAAATCGGGGCGTAAAAGCCCATATTTCTTTAATGCAGGCCTGTTTAATACCGGCGGACAACTCGCAACACTCGCCAAAGGCTATGCTAGCGCAATAGCTGAATCCAAGCTTGAATTTGACGTGCTATTTGGGCCGGCCTACAAAGGAATTCCACTTGCAGCAACTACGTCCGTCAGTTTGGCCAATGACTTCAGTCATGATAAACCTTACGCTTTTAACCGCAAGGAGGCTAAAGATCATGGCGAAGGCGGCAATATAGTTGGCCACCCACTACAGGGAAAGGTACTGATTATTGACGATGTCATTACTGCTGGAACCGCAATTCGAGAAGCCATTGATATTATTACCAGCAATGGCGCTGAACCTGCTGGCGTTGTGATTGCCTTGGATCGAATGGAAAAGGGTAAAACAGAGCTTTCAGCGATTCAAGAAGTCGAAAAAGAGTATGGTATTCCCGTGGTAAGCATCATTGATCTCAATGATATTATCAGTTATCTAGAGCAGTCCTCTAACCCAGATAGTCAGCAATATCTTGAAGCTATGCGGAGCTATCGCAAGGATTATGGAATCGCATAGTTTTTCTTGGAGTAGAACGCAATGTCGAATCGCTTACGAGAATTAATTTTACTCAGGCATGCCAAATCAGACTGGAAAGATAGCAGTTTGGATGACATAGATCGCCCGCTTTCTGCTCGCGGCAAAAAGAATGCAAACAAAATGGCGGAATGGATCAACCAAAATGATCTGTTCCCCGATCTGATTCTAGCTTCTCCAGCTCTAAGAGCTCAGCAGACCTTAAGGCGGATTTGTAATGAATGTGAAACCTCAATTATTACTGTCAATGAACTCTACTTAGCAGACACAACAGTACTTCTTAAAGTCTTGGCTGAAGCCCCTTCGGCAGAGAGAATAATGCTAATTGGTCACAACCCCGGCCTTGAAGAGTTACTCAACTTGCTAACAATCACTAAATCAGGTGCCCAATTATTTCCAACCTGTGCCTTAGCGCACTTGGTACTGCCTTATGACTGGACTCAAATCGAATCTGGTTCAGCTAAACTACAACGTTTTATAACCCCCAAACAGCTCAAAATTCACATATAATTTTTAGCCAATCCCACCTCAAAACTAGAGTAATAGTGATTTCACTCTCTAGCCAAAAACGATTAACACGTACAAAATCTTAATAAACTGTTACAACCCCTACTTAATTAATGTAAAACACTGGGTTTTGAAAAAATAACATGGTATATTCACGAGGAATATACGTGTTTTATATTTTGTTCAATAAGGATGCTATTCATGAAAACAAAACTAATTAATCTTGCAGCAGTAATCGCTCTAGCTTCTGCTACAGGTGTTCAAGCTCACTCATCAGTTGCTGAGAAAGGCGACATCATGGCTGACGGCACTGAAGCCTATGTAGTTGATTCAATGAATCGAATTGTTCGTGATCGTTGGAATCGCTGCGTTCGTTCTACAAAGTGGAGTAAAGAAACTGCAATTGCTAAGTGTGAAGGCTGGGAAGAGAAAAAACCTAAGCCAAAACCAGCACCAGCTCC